>JAFWWX010000082.1 GCA_017517985.1 Clostridia bacterium
AGTAACCAAGCACTTCGAATTGGATGAAGCTGTGATGGAAAACTACGACAAAGAGATAGAAAACATCACAGACGAAACCAAAGTTCAGCCAATCACCAATGAAGAAGCTGAGGAAACAAGAGAAATCGTTTACGAGATGTGCGATGCACTCAAAAGTGTAAAGCAGACAATGAAATATGTTCGAACAGTCGCCGAGATGATGTTCCTATGGCAACCATACATACTCAGCGAAAAATAAGTAAACTCAGTAAGGCGGTCGGAAACGGCCGCCTTGCTTCATATAGGAGAGATTAACATGGCAAAAGCTACTCCCTATGTACCCGATAACTGCAAAGGAATCATTGACGGTTTAAAATCCCTATGCTCCAAGCACTCCCTTTGGAATGTGTTCGAGGATTGGTTAAAGGTAAGCGCAATATCAATTAGCAATTCGGTGGATTGGGCTAATCAGGAAGAACGAGAAAAAGACTATCTCGAAACCATAAACAAGTACACTCCCGATGAGCAACAGATACTTGTAAGCACCTTCACGGAATTGATTAAGTCGTTGCAGGAAGAAGTCGAAAGCGGAGGCCCCACCGATATACTTGGCAAAGTCTTTCACAGCTTGGAACTTCACAACAAGTATCACGGTCAGTTTTTTACACCATTTCACATCTGCGAGTTCATGGGACAGGTTGCATTGTGTGACGGTGGCGAAGCCGGAAACACTGCTCAAGATGCACTGTCCCGAAAAGGATATATTTCGGTGTGTGAGCCTTGCGTTGGTTCGGGAGGTATGGTTATAGGCTTGGCACATGCAATGCACAAGAACAACCTCAACTACTGCAATCAGATGGTGGTACACTGCTGTGATATTGATATCAAGTGCGTACATATGGCTTATCTGCAATTGTCCTTATACGGTATCCCTGCCGTTATAATTCACGGAAACAGTCTGACTCTTGAAGAATGGTCAAGATGGCATACACCTGTGTATATGACAAACGGATGGTTATTCAAGGAACGGATGGAAAATCCGCTTCAAACCATACAAGAGATATCTAAAGAAAACGATAATAAGATTGCTGTGGATATGAGCCAAGAAGATGATGAGTGCATAGAACTCGATACTGAAATAAAAGAATTCGAACAGTTATCGCTATTCTAAAATATTCACACCCTACAAGGCGGTCAAATGTGACCGTCTTAATTTTATTCAAGGAGTGACAAATATGCCCGAAAAGACTTATTCGCCCGAAGGCAAAGACAACATAAATCTATCCAACATTATGCTTTGGAACGGCAGCGAATGGACTGAGTTTCACATCGGTGGCATCGTAACATTCGATGACCTTATTAAACGAGATGACTTTTGGGAATATCTAAAAGCCAATGTTGACAAGGAGATCAAATTGGAGATGTATGCCTATTGTCTCTATGGCAAAACAGGTATTACGAGGGATGCCACAGAGGAAGAACTAAAGAAAATCATTGACGATGAATTCCCGAACAATCCTATTTACAGAAACCATCTGTCCGGCGAGGATAACGAATCGTGTTCAAGCGGTTATGTATTAAAGCCGATGCAACACTGTGCTCTGAAAGATAAAATCCAAGTTATCTATCACAATGACGATGCCGATTATGTTCTCGGCGTTCTCTATGAGGATTTTTTAAGAAACGGTGGACTTGAAAGCGAACCCCAAAATATACAGTCGATGTAAGGAGATGAGATTATGACACCAGAGAGAAAAAATGAACTGTTCGACAAAATGCTCGAATGGATATATGAGCATATCAAGGACGAGGAAGAATTGTTCCGCACCCTACATGATAGGCTCGGCTTCACCAAAGAAGAAGCAAATGACTGCAGCATTGAGAGTCTTGACCATCTGTATAACAACCTTCCTGTGATACAGAGATTCAACGAGAAAATTGCAACGCGCTTTGATGAATATAAAGCGTATTGGCAAACACTCTCTCCAAAGGAACTCTTTGATAAGGCTGAGGAAATCTACAGAGTGGTAAGACTTGCTGAAAAACTGCCCAAGCAGATAACCGAAGCACAGGCAGAATACTTCCTACAGTTCGTTGATCCGTTAGAGGTTATAAGCGGAACAATGATTGAAAACAACGCAATTCAAACCGAAGCAAATGACGAGGAAATCACAGAAACCGTTAATTCGTTATACAACACCCGTGATGGTGAACTGTATTACGATTTGGAAACTGATATCCCCGACATGCAACAGTCAATGTGAGGTGATGAAAATTGAAATATCGTGGCTTTAATATTACAAGCTGTACCGATAATTCGATAGAGCGACAGGACGAAAACGGAAATGAAGAAATATGCAAGGGATACTACTGTCAGATATACAGTGTAGATGACGATTTGTATGCCAACGAAATTGACTCATTCTGCCTTGCGGTTGGTCATGAAATCGAGGACTTGTCTGACGATTCTCTGAACAAAGGAATCAAAACACAGATAGATTTTCTGTATGACAACTATATTGAAAACAAGGCTGGACTAAATGCAAAGCGCATCCATGAACTTCTCGGCCGTGCTGTAGGTTGGATAAGTGAGATGGAATCAGGGTGTGATTTATACAACACACTCTCAGAGGTCATTGGTATGACTGACATTGAGATGCACCGACTCGGATTCAGTTCACTTTCAGAGTTTTTCAATAAAGACGGTTTTGCCCAAACCATTGCCGACTATCTCATTGAGGAAGGTACAGAAATGACACTAAGCGGAAATTATTACTTTGAGTTTAGTGAAATTAATAAAAAGTTCGGTGTAAACCTTCCCGATGACAAAGAACTGCTCGATAAACTCACAGAGCAGCTTACAAGCGGAGAGAACTCCCTTGTGGTATCTGACTTAAATATGGACACGGATATAGACCTAAATTTTTATACACTCTATTGTCCAAATGTACCCGAAGAAGAATGCTCCCAAGCATTCACACAATCTATGTAGAAAGGAAAATGAAGATGAGTACCAAAAATACTATTTTTCTGTATGATCCGCCGGAATCTCTATTGATGACTAAAGTCATTATTAAGAATAGGAACGGCAAGAAGAAAAAGAAAATCTTATATTTGTCAGGACTTAAAGGTATCGAAAAACTTGCGATGGACTCTCAGTTTATTGAGTACATAAACACTCATCGTGGTGAACGCTTTGAAATTGAGATTCAGCACTTCAAGATACTCAACAAAATGATGGATGATGATGCAAGATGTCCTACGATGAAAGAGATTGAATTGATAGTGGAACACCTCGAATGGTATAGCCACAGACTCCAACGCATCATAGACGGCAATTTACGAAAATTTTTAATTGCCGTTGGTTAAGGAAAGGAATGATAAATATGCTATCGAGTTTTATAAACTTCATGAGAGAAAATCTTAAACCGAAGGAAGATAACGATTCCACTATTCTCAAATGGTTGGAACTCGCAATCGGTCTTTCGGATGATGGCGAAGCAAACCTTAATCATGAACTTTCGGATACAATGGAAGCTCTCAAATATGTAAAAAATAATTTCAGACCGAAGGTGTTTGAGGACAGTCTTCGGTTTCCAACTTTAAGCAACGAGATTATAAATGGCGCTCTATGTTTTAACGCAGGTTATACCAAAGATATGGTGGAACAGTTTGCAGAGGATGGTTTAATCGAATGCGGCTATATGCCAAAGTGCGAAGATGAAACCGAATCCTTTACAGTCGTTAAGATATTAGAACCCGAAAACAGTATGGTAGTCTTCGATAATGTATCTGAAAAGATGGTGCTTCGTTCTATTGGACGAGCAAGTACGGAAGCTATTGACAACGGTGGTACAGTAAGCGGTTATATCAAAAAAGGAATTGTTTGTCATAGCGAGAATGTAGCACTGATTCAATCAGAGCCGTTGAAGGTTGCTTTTGAAAAAGCTCTCGAAAACACTTCCGCCGTTCAAAAGATGATAACTTTTGATCCTGTAACTGGTGAGGTTGAAACCTTCGATAACAAATGCATCATAGACGGTGAAATTAACATGGGCGCCGGAGATGATTATAACTTCGGAATTCGGCTCATGTAGAAAGGAGAAAATGCTCTATGAATATATTAGCATCACTGCAGCGAAACGAACCTAAACTCAACCTTGACACCTGCATCATTAAGGATATTGTTGAAGTCTTTCCGTCAA
>JAFWWX010000083.1 GCA_017517985.1 Clostridia bacterium
GCGAAACGGAATATAACGGAAAAACTTACGATTACGAGGAATTTACCGTAGAGGGCGAAACAGTTCAGTATCTCTTTGACGGCAATGACCTCAAAATCATGAAAGCAAATGTAATGGGAACAGAGAGTATTGTTGAAATCATATCCCTTGAAAAAGGTGCAGACGCAAAGCTCTTTGAAATCCCCGAGGATTATCAGATGATATCATATTAAAGGAGGTTTTGAGATATGAAAAAATTACTTTCGATCATATTGGCACTTACGATGTGCCTGTCGATGTTCGCCTTTACAGCATCGGCAGAAACAAGCGATAACCTGCTTGTCAATCCAAGCTTTGAAGATGGAATGAATGGCTGGGTAGCTCCTGACGGAAAGTGGAGCACCGTTGAAGATGAAAGCGGATATGAGCCTCGTGACGGAAGCTATTTTGCATGGCCTTCAGAGGCGCATCAGGAGAATACATACATTTATCAGGATGTTTCTCTTAACGGCAGAAACGCAGGCGAAAGTATTATATTTTCTTTAATGGTTTGTAACTACGATCAATCTCCGCACGATATGGGAAAGGTTGAATTGCAGTTTTTAGATGCAAGTGGAAATCAGATTAAGACCTATTCACAGGAACAGCGTAACCCCGACTGGCATAATCAGGTTATCATAGCCACCATTCCTGCCGGTGCGGTTACTGCAAGAGTTGTTTTGTGGGCTATATGGTATGTCGGCGGTGACGTAGATGCTTATTACGATATGGCATCTGTTGTGGCAACAACCGAAAAATATAACATGGTTTACATTACCGAAAAAGACGGTAAAGAAGATGCAAAAGCAGGTGATATTCTCACTCTTACAGCTGATAACGGTGTAAGTCAGAATCCTCTCGATTATGAATGGTCAAGTTCATATAATGAGGCGGCAACCGTTGATGCTAATGGTATCGTGACAATGATTACGGACGGCAGCGATGGTTTTGCGATTTATGCAAAGGATAAGAAAACAGGTGTTGTAGGTGTTTATTGGATAAACTCTGAAAACGAAAACTTAAAGCCTGCAAGCGGAAGTGCTTGGGCAAGTGCTGAACTTGCAAAGGCTGATGCACTTGGTCTTATTCCTGAAAGCTTAGTAGATGCAGATCTTACACAGTCAATCACAAGAGCAGAGTTTGCAGCTATCTCCGTAAAGGCTTATGAAGCACTTTCGGGAACAGTAGCACTTCCGAATACTGTAAATCCGTTTACGGATACATCCGATATTGAAGTGTTAAAAGCATATAATCTTGGGATTACAACAGGTGTATCGGCAACCACCTTTGAACCAAACACACTCTTAAACCGTGAACAAGCTGCAACAATGCTCACAAGAACATTCAAGAGAGCAACAATGAATGGCTGGACAATTCAGAATGATGCACAGTTTGCATTGACATACGATAAGCCTTCGGCTTTTGCCGATGATAAAGATATATCCGATTGGGCAAAAGACAGCGTGTACTTTATGGCGGCGAACAACATCATAAACGGCGTTGGTGACAACAAGTTCGCACCTAAAAATATTACATCCGAAGAAGAAGCAAACGGCTACGCAAATGCAACAAGAGAACAGGCACTCATTATTGCGGTGAGAATGGTTGAGAATTTGAAATAAAAAGGAGGTCGAAAATATGGCAAAGTTTTGTACCGGATGCGGCATGGAGCTTACTGACGGGTTGATGTTCTGCACAGGCTGCGGAACAAAAGTGCCGGAGGACGCACCTGTCGAAGCTCCTGCGGTTAAGGAAGAAATACCTGCCGAGGAAAAGGTTGTGAAAGAGCCTGTAACGGTTCAGGCACAGCCGGAGCAGCAACAGCAGTACATACCGCCACAGCAACAGCCACCACCGCAGCAGACGGCGTACACACCGCCGCCTTTGCCGAGAGAAATTTTGGATAGTGATATAAAAGGCACAAAATACGAGCCGATTTCGGCTTGGGGCTTTATCGGAATTATGCTTCTGATGTGTATTCCGATAGTCGGCATCTTGCTTGTTATCATCTGGGCGTGCGGCGGATGCAGAAAGCTATGCAAACGCTCACTTGCAAGAGCAACGTTGATTATGACGGCAATCGGGCTTGTGATAAGCCTTATTATAGGAATTGCGGCAGGAGGATTTATTAACTTTCTTTCAAAGAATGCAGATGCAGATGAGCCGGGCGGAATTGTGGCAGTCTTTTCCTCCATTACCGGAGATAAAGACGGCGAAGGATTGATGGGACTTCTTGAAAATATAGAAGGTATCAATAAAGATGCCGAAAAGCAAAATAACGGTTGGCCGAAAAAATTACGCAAATATCCCGGAGGCGAGGCAAAGTCCGTTACCTCATATCGCACTGAGATAAGCGGAACAACCGCTGATGAAATGTTTTCGTGGATTGAAGACCTGAAAAAAGACGGATATAAATTTCAGGACTTCTACGATATGGGTATGACCGAGCAGGATATGCTCGATATGAACGGCTGGTGGGCAACTGACGGAAAACTATATCTCAGTATGTCCTTCGCAGACGGAACGGTTACGGTGGATCACATGAACGAGCTGCCGGATTTGGAAAGTTATTTTAATTAAATTTGAAGGAGGCACATTGTATGAATAAAAATTTACCCTTTTTACTGCTTGATAACAGCAGTATGATGTCAGTTATAAACGAAGGAGAGTTCAAGTGTTATAACATCTCTTTCGAGGAGGCAGGACACATTATAGACTGCCATGCAGAGGATGATTTGCTGAAATGCTTTTCCAATCCTGAAATTGAATCAATCATTTTCAATTATATAGGTGTACCGAATAAGAAGGTAGAATACAAAAAAATCAGAAATATGAGACCGGGACAACAGGGCATTGTTTTCAAGCTCTATATTGCGCCTTCGGAAACTCAGCCGATTATCCATGCGGATGACGGTGTTGAAGCAAAGAAAATTCAGAATGTATATTGTTATTGTCAGTATCTCGTAAGAATGGATGAAAAGTAAAGGAGGAATCAATTATGACATATTGCGGTAAATGCGGAGCGCAGGTTCAGGACGGCGTAAAGTTCTGTCAGGGATGCGGCGCAGCAGTAGAAACGAAAGTGGAGAATAACGCACAGCAGGCACAGCCTGCATCACAGCCTCCACAAAACGATTTTTCACAAAAGCTTCAGAACCTGAA
>JAFWWX010000028.1 GCA_017517985.1 Clostridia bacterium
CTCCATTAAATATATTTGTGAATTCAAATCTGCTTTTTTTACTATTTTGTATGACACAAATATCACCCCCTTTGCGATATCATCTGATTATTATGCTATCCCTTTCCGGACCTACCGAAACATATTTAATCGGGCATCCGATAGCTTTCTCAATATAAATTACATAGTCTTTTGCCGCCTTTGGCAAGTCGTTCCATGTACGAATTTTGGAAATATCACATTTCCATCCTTCAAAATATTCAATTTGAGGCTCCGCTTTCTTTAACGCTGACGGAAACGGAAATTCGTCAGTCGTTTCTCCGGCTAAAATATACTGAGTACATACCGGAATTTTATCCATATAGCTTAATACATCAAGCTTTGTAAGCGCGATTTCCGTTGCTGCCTGAACCTCAACACCGTATCTCGTTGCAACAATATCTATAGGGCCGACTCTGCGAGGTCTGCCGGTTTTTGCTCCGTATTCAAAACCTGCTTCTCTCAGCTTGTCGGCATCTTCTCCAAACATTTCACAAACAAACGGACCTTCACCGACACAGGTCGAATACGCTTTTACTACGCCTACCACACTATTTAGTTTAGCGGATGGGAGACCTGAACCGATAGGTGCATAAGCTGCCGTTGTGTTAGATGATGTTGTGTACGGATGAATACCGTAATCCAAATCACGAAGTGAACCGAGCTGAGCTTCAAACAGAATACTTTTATCGGCTTTTTGAACCTTGCGAAGAAACGCTCCTGTATCACAAACAAAAGGTTTAATCTTTTCGCAGTAACTAAAAATCCATTCATCAAGCATTTCCATCGTGTATGGCTTTGCTCCGTAAACCTTGGTTAAAGTAAGGTTTTTCCATTCCAGCAAATCTTTAAGATGTGCTTTCAATTCTTCGGGATAAAAGAGTTCTCCGGCAAGAATTGTTTTCTTTTGATATTTATCGGAATAAAATGGTGCTATACCTTGCTTTGTAGAGCCGTATCTTTTATCTGCAAGTCTCATTTCCTCAAGCTCATCCAAATCCCGATGCCACGGAAGAAGTAACGAAGCACGGTCACTGATTTTCAAATTTTCAGGAGTGAGCTTGACACCCTTACTCTCAACATCCTGCATTTCTGTCCATAAATTTTGAGGATCAAGAGCAACCCCATTGCCGAGGATATTTACAACACCTTTTCTAAAAATACCGGAAGGTAAAAGATGCAGTGCAAATTTTCCTAACTCATTGATTACAGTATGTCCTGCATTGCCGCCGCCTTGAAAGCGTACTACAACATCATAATCTTCCGTGAGTAAATCAACCATTCTGCCTTTACCTTCATCGCCCCAGTTTATACCTACAATTGCGCAGTTTGCCATATAAATCCCTCCGTTTACTTATGTTCCATAGCCCTTCTCATAACTTCAGTATATGCATCCTCAACACCGCCGAGGTCTCTTCTGAATCTGTCCTTATCAAGCTTTTCGCCGGTTTTACTATCCCAAAGCCTACAGGTATCGGGACTGATTTCATCCGCAAGAATTATTACGCCATCTGATGTTTTTCCAAACTCAAGCTTGAAATCAACCAAGGTTACACCGCATTCTGACCAGAATGATTTCAGAAATTCATTGACTTTGAGTGCATACTCTTTTATTGTTTCAATTTCCGTTTCTGTTGCAACATCAATTGCCATAGCGTGATAGTCGTTAATAAGCGGATCGCCGAGGTCATCGTTTTTATATGAGAATTCAACAGTAGGCTTTTCAAAAATCTTACCTTCAGGAACTCCGTATCGTTTTGAAAATGAGCCGGCAGCAATATTTCTTACAATCACCTCCAAAGGAACGATTGAAACTCTTTTTACAACGGTTTCACGCTCCGAAAGTTCTTCTACAAAGTGAGTGGGCACACCGCTTTCTTCAAGTTTTTGCATAAGCATATTGCTCATTTGATTGTTAATAACACCTTTACCTGAAATAGTTCCTTTTTTCAAGCCGTTAAAAGCTGTTGCGTCGTCCTTATATGACACAATCAAAAGTTCCGGATTGTCCGTTGCATAAACCTTTTTAGCTTTTCCTTCATACAACTGTTCTCTTTTCTCCATTGCTCATTACCTCGTTCCTTTAAATATCTGTTTACTATATATTCATTTGCTTTATGTTCCATAGAGTCATCCAATGGTACAAGTTCTTTGAAATTGCTATACCTGCGTTTTAGCGCATTATTTAAAATAAAATCGCACAATTCAGGGTTCTTCGGCAGCAACGGTCCGTGCAGATACGAACCGATAAGATTCTTGTATAACACTCCGTCATATCCGCAATTATCTGAATTACCATTTCCATACAAAACTTTTCCAAATGGTGTATGACTCCCAATATACGTTCTGCCGCCGTGATTTTCAAATCCGACAATCAGATTGTGTGGTTCATTCAAAAAATCAGCTTCAAGAATTATATCTCCAATCAGCCTGCCTTTACCGATTTCGGTATATATATCAAGTATTTCCAAACCTTTTATCGTTTCGTTTTGAAGCTTATAATAATTGCCAAGAAGCTGATATCCGCCGCATATTGCAATAAGGGAACCATTGTCTTCAATGTAGTTTCTTAATTCATTCTTATATTCCATCAAGTGTTTGCATACATATAACTGCTCATTGTCTCCACCACCGCCTATGAGAATTACATCTACATCACTCAGATCTGCAAGCGGATCGTCTCGTCTTACGGCTGCAACCTCGCAATCAATTCCTCTCCATTCAAGACGTTTTCGCATACAAAGAATATTTCCGCTGTCAAAATACTGATCTAACAAATCGGGAAAGAGATGCAGTATTTTAAATTTCACTTACATCACACCGTTTCAAACCAAAAGAAAAAGGCGCCTCTAATGCGATTTACGCATTAAAGACGCCTTTGCCTTTACTATATAAAATTTCGCTTTAAAATAAAAATGCGGACAATGATCCCGACGAAATATCGGAAGACTCCATTGCCCTCACTTTTGATATTATACACCTTTTTCTTTAAATTGTCAATAGAAATAGGAAATTTTTATGCAACAATTAAATAATTAACTTCTTTATTATTTCTTCCAAAATGACAGGATTTGCCTTTCCTGCTGTTTTGCCCATAGCCTGCCCCATAAGAGCTTTAATCGCCTGTTGTTTTCCATTTTTATAGTCACTTACAAGCTTCGGTGAGTTTTCAATTACTTCGGTTGCAATTTTTACAAGAAAATCTCTGTCGTTAATTTGCTTCAAATCCTCTTTTTCAACAATCACAACAGGATCGAAGTCAGCCTCCCACATTCTTGCAAGCAGCTTCTTTGCCGTAGAAGTATTAATAACCTCATCACTGATTAAGTCAGACAGCTTTGCCATATTTGCTGCTGAAATCGGACAGCAAAACATCTCCGCCGTGTTCAGCCTTGCAACCTCTCCCACAAGGATGTTTGCCACAACCTTTGGAGTTTTTGAAAGTGTCGCAACCTTTTCAAAATAATCCGCCATATTCATATCAGAAATAATCTTTTCGCTGATATAAGCGGATATTCCGTACTTTTCCATATACTTCTTTTTTCTCGCATCCGGAAGCTCGGGAATTGTAGTTTTAATTTTTTCAATTTTTTCATCAGACAGTTCTATCGGCGGAAGGTCGGGGTCCGGAAAATATCTGTAGTCGTTTGCA
>JAFWWX010000029.1 GCA_017517985.1 Clostridia bacterium
GTGCCTGTCTATGACTTCCACAAACTCAACATTTACTTCATCCGGAAAAGCACGATGATGCTCCATTTTAGGCCCTAACGTCAAAAGCGGTGCTTTTTCAATGTCCGCAACAAAACTGACTGCATGAGGATTGCCCACAGAAACAGGAGTACAGGTGACCTTTTCACCATCTACATCAAGCTGTAGATTTTCTGACACCTCGGCTTTTCCCATTCCTACAGATACCGTTTTTACTTTGCCATTTGAAACATTCAAATCAAGTGTTTTAATGCCCGAAAGAGTTTCTATTCTGAGGTGCTTTTTGTCTGTATAGCCTTTGTCATATACATACTTTCCGACACAGCGGATGCCATTACCGCACATTTTTGCTTCACTTCCATCTGCATTGAATATTCGCATTTTGAAATCTGAAATTTCTGACGGAGAAATATATATCATTCCGTCCGAACCTGCTCCAAAATGGCGTTCAGATAACTTTATTGACAAATCCTCAATATTTGCAGGCACTTCGCCGTAAACATACAAATAATCATTTCCAAGGCCGTGCATTTTCGTAAAGTGCATTATCCGTTCCTCCTTGCTCTGTTGATAAATTTTACTACTGCACAACAAATCAGTCCAAGAAAAGTCCCACCTAAAACAGATCCCACTGTAATAACCGTCTTTTTATTTTTCATTGTGCATACCTCCTTTAAGCGTCTATTGTAGATATTCCTATTGTCATTTCCTCAAGAACATCCAGTAAAACCTTTACTGTATCTAATGATGTAAACATTGTGATATTATTTTCTGTTGCTGTTCTTCTTATTGCAACGCCATCTTCGTAGTGCACACCCGATAGAATGGCACGGGTACATATAACATAGCTGACATATCCTGCACGAATTGCTTCAAGTATCTCCGTGCTTCCTTCTGAGAGCTTTCTGAGTATTCTTGTTTTAATGCCATGCTTTTTCAAAAACTCTGCCGTTCCGATTGTTGCCTCGATATTGAATCCCATATCGTAGAAGCGCTTAACAAGCGGCAGGGCCTCTTCTTTATCCTCATCGGCAAGCGTTACAACAACAGTACCATAATTTTGAAGCTTCATTCCCGAAGCCGTAAGTGCTTTATACATCGCCCTTGGAAATTTATCATCATATCCGATTGCTTCGCCTGTTGACTTCATTTCCGGTGAAAGATACGAATCCATTCCGTTAAGCTTTGAAAATGAGAATGCAGGTGCTTTTACATAATGACGCATTTTTTCGTCAGGATAAACCTCTGTTACACCTTGCTCTTTAAGGCTTTTTCCGAGGATAACCAAAGTTGCAATATCTGCAAGGCTGTAGCCTGTAGATTTTGAGAGAAATGGCACCGTTCTTGAAGAACGCGGATTTACTTCGATGATATAAACATTTTCTTTTTCATCCACAATGAACTGAATATTGAAAAGTCCGATAATACCAATGCCAAGTCCTAATTTTTCGGTATAATCAAGAATTGTTTCCTTGACCTTTTTGGATACGCTGTATGTGGGATAAACACTTATTGAGTCGCCGCTGTGAACTCCAGTTCTTTCAACAAGCTCCATAATACCCGGAACAAATACTGACTTGCCATCGCATATAGCATCCACTTCAAGCTCCTTGCCCCTGATATATTTATCAACCAAAACCGGCTTATCTTCGTCAATTTCTACGGCAGTTTTTAGATAGTGGCGAAGAGCTTCTTCTTTTGCAACAATCTGCATAGCACGTCCGCCTAATACAAAGCTTGGTCTTACAAGTACGGGATAGCCAATTTCTTCCGCCCCCTTTATCCCATCTTCTATGTTCGTAACTGCACGTCCGGGCGGTTGTGGGATACCAAGCTCTTTTAACAGTTTTTCAAAAGCATCTCTGTTCTCAGCTTTATCTATTGCTGCACAGTCTGTACCGATAATTTTTACACCTCTGTCATACAATGGCTGTGCAAGATTTACCGCAGTTTGCCCTCCAAGGGTTACAATTACACCCTCTGCATTTTCTAATTCAATAATATTCATTACATCTTCAGGTGTCAGCGGTTCAAAATAGAGCTTATCACTCGTTGTATAATCAGTTGAAACTGTTTCGGGATTGTTATTTATAATAATTGCCTCGAAACCGGCTGCCTTAATTGTTTTAACGGCATGTACTGTTGAATAGTCAAATTCCACACCCTGACCGATTCTGATAGGACCCGAGCCAAGAACGATTACCTTTTTCTTATCCGATACCTTTGATTCATTTTCGCCCTCGTAGGTTGAATAGAAGTATGGAATATAGCTGTCAAATTCTGATGCACAGGTGTCAATCATTTTATATACAGGCATAATGCATGCTTCTTTTCTTGTTTTAAATACTTCATTTTCAGGTTTGTTCCACAACAGTGCAATTTCCTTATCTGAAAATCCCATTTTCTTTGCTTTTATAAGTTCATCTGTATTCCCAACAGAATATTTTAATGCTCCTTCTTCATCAATGATGTTTTTTAGCTTTCTAATGAAGAATCTGTCAATCTGTGTGTTTTTGCAAATCGTATCAATTTCTATACCTTTGCGAAGTAATTCTGCTATAGCATAAATTCTGTCATCAGTTCCAATTTTGATGTAATCGAGCAGGTCTGCAACCGATATTTCATCAAAATTTTTGTGATGCAAATGCCATATACCGATTTCCAATGAACGAATTGCTTTTAAAAGACTTTCTTCAAATGTTCTTCCAATTGACATCACCTCGCCTGTTGCCTTCATCTGTGTTCCAAGCTTGTTGTTTGCATCGGTAAATTTATCAAAAGGAAATCTCGGCATTTTTGTTACCACATAGTCAAGAGTGGGTTCAAAGGATGCAGGTGTGTTCGCTATTCTGATTTCGTCAAGTGTCATACCCACACCGATTTTTGCCGATACCCTTGCAATCGGATATCCGCTTGCCTTTGAGGCGAGTGCCGATGAACGAGATACTCTCGGATTTACCTCTATCAAATAATACTGAAATGATTTTGGATCAAGTGCAAACTGAACATTGCAGCCGCCTTCGATTTTAAGAGCACGGATAATTTTAAGTGCGCTATCACGAAGCATATGATATTCCTTATTTGTTAGTGTCTGCGAAGGACACACAACAATAGAATCACCCGTATGAATACCGACAGGATCAAGATTTTCCATATTACAGATAGTAATTGCTGTATCGTTGGAATCTCTTATTACCTCGTATTCGATTTCCTTAAAGCCTTTAATACTCTTTTCGATTAAAACCTGATGGACAGGTGAAAGACTAAGCGCATTTTTCATTATCTGCAAAAACTCTTCCTCATTGTCTGCAAAGCCGCCGCCTGTTCCACCGAGAGTGAATGCAGGTCGAAGCACAACGGGATAACCTATTTCTTTTGCAACCTTCAATCCTTCTTCCATAGAATTTGCAATGTCCGAAGGAAGCACAGGCTCGCCAAGGCTCTCACAAAGCTCCTTGAACAGTTCTCTGTCCTCGGCTCTTTCAATACTTTCACTCTTTGTTCCTAAAAGCTCGGTACGGCATTCTTTCAATATGCCTTTCTTTTCGAGCTGCATAGCAAGATTAAGACCCGTCTGACCGCCTATTCCCGGCAAGATTGCATCCGGTCTTTCATGTCTGATAATTTTTGCGATGTATTCAAGATTAAGAGGCTCCATATAAACCTTATCTGCAACTGCAGTGTCTGTCATAATTGTTGCAGGATTTGAATTGCAAAGTATAACCTCATAACCCTCTTCACGAAGTGCAAGACAGGCTTGTGTGCCTGCATAGTCAAATTCTGCAGCCTGACCGATTACAATAGGACCGGAACCGATAACGAGAACTTTTTTTATATCTTGTCTTTTAGGCATTTTCTTTTTCTCCCTTCATCAGTTCAATAAATTCATCAAATAAATATGTGCTGTCCTGCGGTCCGGGTGCACTTTCGGGATGATATTGCACAGAAAAAACCTTATCTTTTCTGCATTCAACCCCTTCAACCGTATTGTCAAGTAAATTTATATGTGTAATCTCTAAATCGGTATCCAGAATGCTGTCTTTTTCTACAGCATAGGAATGATTTTGAGAAGTGATTTCAATTTTATTTGTTTTTAAATTTCGTACCGGATGATTGCCGCCACGGTGTCCGAATTTAAGTTTATATGTTTTTGCTCCGTAGGAAAGTGCAATAATCTGATGTCCAAGACAGATTCCGAATATAGGATATTTGCCCCTGAGTTTTTTTACGGTTTCAACTGTTTCAGGAACATCCGTAGGATCTCCGGGACCGTTTGAAATAAACACACCGTCAGGACATAAACTTTCAATTTCTTCAGCTGTTGTATTCCACGGAACAACTGTGACAGAACATTCTCTTTTTTGCAGAGAACGGAGAATATTTTGTTTCATACCGCAATCTATCGCCACAACATGGTACTTTTTATTTTCGGTAGGAAAATATCCTGATTTTGGTCTGCTTACCTTTGGAACTGCATCTTTGGGTATTTCGGCAGAGTTTAATATCTCCATTCCTTGCTGAAGCGTTGTACCGATTCCTGTAATCAGCACTTTGCGGCTTCCCAAGTCACGAATTGATCTTGCTATTTGTCTTGTGTCAACTCCGTATATACCGGGGATATTATATTTTTTCATTGTCTGAGACAAGCTTTCAACACTTCTGAAATTCGAGGGTTCATCATTATATTCACGAACAATGAGTGCTCCGATTGTTGGTGTTTTCGTTTCAAAATCATCTTCACAGATTCCATAATTTCCAATCAAAGGATAGGTCATAACAACAGCCTGATAGGTGTATGACGGATCTGATACAATTTCCTGATAACCTACCATTGAAGTATTGAAAACAATTTCACATACTTTATCTGACAAGTCACCAAAAGCAAACCCCTCATATTCACTCCC
>JAFWWX010000003.1 GCA_017517985.1 Clostridia bacterium
CTCATCATACCTGCGATTGCAAGTGTTAAAGCTGCGGCAATAACAATTATCTTTTTTGTTGCCCACGATACAACGTGAGTGCTGTCATACCGTACCCGTTTTAAGAGTTTTTCCATTTTTCTGTTGAACTCATCGGAAAACTCAAAGTCAATTTCCGAATCGTCAGTCGGAACATCCTCAAATTCCTTTGCTGCATACATTCTTAACACATCAAAGAATTCATCTTTTGTAATTGCCATTTACATTTCTCCTTTTTTCTCCGAAATCATATCAACAACCATATTCTTTCCCCTAAAAAGTTGCTGCCGTACTGTGTTTGTTTCTCGCCCTAACAGCTCTGCTGTTTCTTTAACGGACAAACCAAGCACTAAATGATAGTAAAGCACATCTCTGTACTTTGGCTCTAAAGTATCTATCAGTTCAACTATTTCCTCATATTCTGTTTTCGCACATACTTGGTCTATAAAATCCTCGTTTTTAATTACAGCCATTTCTCTGCGTTTTGTGTTTTCGTAATCTGTACGGACCTTCTTTTTGCGAAGAACGCTTATCGAAGCATTCCTCACCGATCTGAGAAGATAAATCCTCACATCGCCCTCACTCGTTGCTTTTGAAATAACATCCATATGGGATGAAGCAACAGAACAAAAGACATCGTGAACAACATCCTCTGCATCGTGATGATTATGCAGTATGGAGTTTGCAAGATGTGCCATTTGCTTTTTGTAAGTATAGTAAACTTCCTCAAAGCGTATTTTGTCATTTTCGTTGTCTATCAGGCTCAGATAAAAAGCTAACATTTTAAATCCCTTTCTTGTCCTTCAATTATATATAACGCATTAAACCGCTATTTTGGTACAAATTATTTTGATTTTTTTGAAAAATAACTGCATTTCTAAAAAAGGTCTTATATATATATGACAAATTTACGTAAATGTTACGTAAAAACTTTTGATTTTTTCAAAATTCTACTTTATATACAATAAACAAAAGTTAGCTTTGTGTAAAATAACCTCAATAATTTCTTCAATAAATCTTTTTATTGCTTTTAACCGGGATTCTGTATATAATTAAAATGTTATAGTTAGATCAACAATATCGGAGGCTGTTATGAAAGATACACAACAAAGAACAGCAGCGAAAGCATTTGCAGAGTATTGGCAAAATAAAGGTTATGAAAAAGGTGAAAGCCAACCGTTTTGGCTCGCGCTTCTTCGTGATGTTTACGGTGTTGAACATCCCGAACAGTATATTACTTTTGAAGAACAAGTACATCTTGACCATACGAGCTTCATTGACGGTTTTATTCTCGCAACTCACGTTCTAATTGAGCAAAAAGGCAGAAATAAGGATTTAAGAAAGCCGATAAAACAGTCAGACGGAACTTTGCTCAATCCTTTTCAGCAGGCACAGCGTTATTCTGCTGTTTTGCCTTATTCTCAAAGACCTCGTTGGATAATTACCTGCAACTTTGAGGAATTCCTTGTTTACGATATGGAAAACCCGACTGGAGAGCCGGAGCAAATTTTCCTCAAAGATTTGGAAAAAGAATACTACAGACTGCAATTCCTTGTAGATGTTGATGATGAAAATATCAAAAAGGAAATGGAGGTTTCTATTAAAGCCGGTAATCTTGTGGGCGTACTTTATGATGAAATCCTCAAACAGTATATTAACCCCGAAAGTGAAGAAACTTTAAGAAGCCTTAATATGCTTTGTGTCCGTTTGGTATTCTGCCTTTATGCAGAGGACTCAGGCATTTTTGGTGGTCATAACAAGTTCCATAATTATATCAAGTCGTTTAATGCTCGTGATATGAGAAGAGCAATAATCGACTTGTTCAATGTTCTTGATACAAAAATTGAGGACAGAGATCCTTATATGGATGAACAGCTTGCAGCTTTTCCGTATGTAAATGGCGGACTCTTTGCAGATGAAAATATCGAAATACCGCAGTTTAACGACAATATCCGTGATATGCTTTTGCGTAATGCAAGTGAGGAGTTTGATTGGTCTGACATAAGTCCGACTATTTTCGGTGCTGTATTTGAAAGTACACTCAATCCCGAAACACGCAGAAGCGGTGGTATGCACTATACCTCGATTGAGAACATTCACAAGGTTATAAATCCGTTGTTCCTTGATGAGCTTTATGATGAGTTCGTTCAGATTAAGGATATTAAGGTAGAAACCACAAAAAAGGCAAAGCTCAATGCGTTCAGAGATAAGATTGCTTCTCTTACTTTCCTTGACCCTGCCTGTGGAAGTGGTAATTTCCTTACGGAAACCTATATCTCACTCCGCCGTCTTGAAAACGAAGTGCTTAAAGAAATATTGGGCGAACAAATAGTTTTTGATTTCGGCAATGTAATTAAGGTGTCAATAGGTCAGTTTTACGGAATTGAAATCAACGATTTTGCCGTAACCGTTGCAAAAACTGCACTTTGGATTGCCGAAAGCCAAATGATGAAAGAAACGGAAGAAATCATCCATTCAAACCTTGATTTCCTTCCGCTGAAATCCTATGCAAACATTGTTGAGGATAATGCCCTTGGTATTGATTGGGAAACAGTTGTCCCGAAAGATAATCTGAATTACATAATGGGTAATCCGCCGTTTGTGGGTTATTCTTTGCAGTCACCCGAACAAAAGCAGGATATTCTTTCAATATATGTTGATGAAAAAGGTAAACCCTATAAAACAGCAGGTAAAATTGACTATGTTTCAGGTTGGTATTTTAAAGCATCTGAACTGATGCAAAACACCAATATCCGCACAGCTTTTGTTTCAACAAATTCTATTACCCAAGGAGAACAGGTTGCCGGAGTATGGAAACCCTTATATGACAGATTTAATATTCACATTGATTTTGCACACCGCACATTCCGTTGGGATAGTGAAGCAAGTATTAAGGCTCACGTACATTGCGTGATTGTAGGATTTAGTGTTTCGGAGAATAATAAACCTAAACATCTATATTCATCTGATAGATTTCAAGTTGTAGATAATATTAACTTCTATTTAATTGAAGGTCCAACGGTTTTCGTAGAAAGCCGAAATAAGCCTATTTGTGATGTGCCTTGTATGACAACAGGAAATCGACCTGCTGACGGCGGTCATTTAATTATAGAAGATAATGAATATCCCGATTTTGTTGCCAAGGAACCTAATGCCATTAAATATATCAAAAAATTGATTGGTGCAGAAGATTATATAAAAGGTCACAATAGATGGTGTTTATGGCTTGTGGATGCTAATCCTGCTGAATTATTAAAAATGCCCGAAGTAATGAAAAGAGTAGAGTTGTGTCGTCAAGATAGATTGAACGGTGCAGAAGATAGAAAGAAACTCGCAGATACGCCAACTTTATTTAGAGAACTTAAAAATCCAAAATCTTACATAATAGTTCCAAGACATTCTTCGGAAAGCAGAAAGTATGTTCCTATCGGTTTCCTCAATGATGACTATATTCCTGCGGATTCTGCAACAATTATTCCAGATGCTTCTTTGTATCACTTTGGAGTGCTAACTTCAAATGTTCATATGGCATGGCTTCGTGCTGTATGTGGAAGAATAAAGAGTGATTATAGATACTCTAAAGACATTGTTTATAATAATTTCCCTTGGCCTGTACCAACTGATGAACAAAAGGCTAAGATAGAAGAAACAGCAAGAGAAATTATTGCTGCACGTTCTGTTTATTCGGAATGTAGTTTTGCTGATATGTATGGTGAGAAAATATATATGTTCCCCAAACTTTTACAAGCACATCAAGCAAATGACAGAGCAGTAATGCAAGCCTATGGCTTCGAAGTAAAGACAATGACCGAATCCTCTTGTGTTGCTGAGCTTATGAAGATGTATAAGAAAATGCAAGACGGATAAAAATGTAGAATAAAACATAAAAGGCAATGCAGTCCAAACGGATTACATTGCCTTTTATTTGTGTTTGAGGAAGGTGTTTATATGTTCTTGTGGGCGGAGTCTGTATCCTTGTGAAATGAGTGTATCGGCTTTGAGAGCAACGAGATTGATGTCTGAATTAAAAGCTTGTGCGATTTGCTGTGTATCATAACCTCTTTCGGCTAATTCAAGAAAATCATCATCAGGTAATGCTACTTGTGAAGCAAAAACATTTGCTTCATACTCCATACGGTTATCTCTCATATCAAAGATATTAAACTCTTTGAAACCGCCTATTTTAGTTGCTTCATCACGATGTAAAGAGTCGTGACCAATCTCGTGAAGCAGTACGATGTTTTTCATTGTGGGATTAAGGTTTTCATTCAAGAAAATAAATCTTTGTCTATTTATAACCTTATAAGCACCACGTTGTTTTTGAAAAGGATACTCTAAAATCTCAATATCGAGTTCACGAGCAATCCGTAATGGTTCTCGTGTGCCACAAAGAGTAATAATCTTATTTGCTCTTTGTACTATATCTGAAGTACATACATACAAGTGTATCACCCCTTTCTACGCCTATTATACACTATAATATTGTTTATTGCCACTATTTTATCATCATATATGTACCAAAAAACGGACTTAACCCTCTTTACGATAGTCTTTTCTTGTGAATTTCTTGTTTTTCTCTTTGGCAATCCAATAAGCATCCTGAATAGCCTTCATCATTAAATCCATATCTTCTTCTGCCATTTCACCACCTGCAAATAAGCCGGTGACTTCATCCATAAGTTCCTGTGCTTGTTTTGCACCTCTTGTACCGTATTTTTCGGCAGCTTGGGCAATGAGTGTATCTTTCTCACCGAGAAGTTGTGAAACAGGAACATCAAGAGCCTTTGCAATTCTTTCCGCTGCCTCATAACGAGGACGAGAAATATTGTTTTCGTATCTTTGTATCATTCGAGAAGAAACCCCTGCAGCTTTTGCAAGTTCTTCTTGGGTGAGATTTTTTTTCTCTCTTAATGACTTAACTCTCTCACTGAAATTCATAATAAATGCTCCTTTTGAAAAATTTGACAGCACGACATTTATTTCACGAAACAGTATTGACACGACAATGGTGTCGTGCTATAATCAACTCACTAAAGCGACATTAATGTCGTGGTTACATAATACAACACGACATTATGTTTGTCAAGTGTTTGCACAAAATATTCCAAAGAAGGTGAGAAAAATGAACCGTTCCATACTACATTGTGATATGAATAACTTTTATGCAAGTGTGGAATGTATGCTTAATCCGTCTTTAAGAAATTATCCTGTTGCTGTATGTGGCTCAGTTGAAGAAAGACACGGCATTGTTCTTGCGAAGAACTACAAAGCTAAAGCATACGATGTGAAAACGGGAGATGCGGTATGGCAGGCAAAGCAAAAATGTAAAGATTTGATTGTTGTGCCGCCTCATTTTGAGGAATATATAAAGTATTCAAGACTTGCACGAAGTATTTATAGTAGATATACAGACCTTGTTGAACCTTATGGTATGGATGAGTGTTGGCTTGATATATCAGGAACAGAAACTATATATGGTTCCCCGGAACAAGTTGCTCACCTTATAAAAGAAACAATTAAGTTTGAACTTGGACTGACGATTTCAGTTGGTGTTTCTTTCAATAAGATTTTTGCTAAACTTGGCTCTGATATGAAAAAACCAGACGCAGTAACAATTATTACCAAGGATGGTTTTAAAGAACAAATATGGAACCTGCCCGCCGCAGATTTGCTCGGTGTAGGCAGAGCTACGCAGAAAGTCCTTGATAGTTACTGTATTAACACAATAGGAGAATTGGCAAATACAAATCCAAATTTTCTAAAAACAAGACTTGGAAAAAACGGAGTATCTCTTTGGAATTTCGCAAATGGCAGAGATTATTCACGAGTAAAGAACATAGATTTTATTTCTCCGATAAAGAGCGTAGGTCACGGAATAACTACTGTTAGAGATTTAGAAAAGCCTGACCAAGTATGGCCGGTTTTTCTTGAACTAACACAAGAAATCGGACACAAATTGAGGGTTCATCAAAAATGTGCCGAAAGTGTGGCTATTTATATTCGTGACAACACCTTGTTCGGTAAACAGTGGCAAGTTAAATTGGATATGCCTACGCAATCTCCAATGTTTCTTGCGAGAGCAGCATTTAATCTTTTTGAAAAGAGATATGATTGGAGTAACCCTATTCGTTCTGTTACCATTCAGGCTATAAACTTAATACCGCAGGATACGCCTCGTCAGATTGGGTTCTTTATGAATATCGAAAAAATGGAAAAGACAGAAAAATTAGAGGAATGTATTGAAACAATACGTCAACGTTTTGGCAAAGACAGTATTAGAAATGGTGTATTGTTTCAGAATTTGCGTATGCCACCCGAAAAAGCACAGATAACAATGCCAACGGGAATGATAGGATAAGGAGGTACTTTATGCAGAATCAAGAATTATTGCAAAATCATCAGCCTTGTAAAATGAAAGATGTTATCGGATGTGATGGCTATACTAACACTAATAATGTTGTGTGTATGACTGCAAATGGTGAAAACAACTTTATTGATGAAGGAATAGTTGAAAATTCACTACTGTTTATAGACACAAGTGAAAGTTTCATCGCAGGTATGCTTAATGTCTTTAAACTACAACCGGATTGTTCACCACAGTATAAACTTTCAAAAGATAAAGTGCCAAATGCTTCATATTTCGGCAAAGTCATTATGGCTATAAACCAGTATCAATGAGGGTGTAACAATGCAGACAAGAAGAAAGATTTATGTTGAGGTCAGAGCAAGGCATTTACCGGACGGCAGTTGCAGACCTGAAACAATAAAATTTGAAGATAACCAGACATACGAAATTGACCGAGTAAAGCAATGCTGTCGAGCAGCTTCAACTAAAGTAGGAGGTACAGGACTCAGATATACAGTTGTTATTCTCGGCAAGGAAACATTTCTCTTTGATGAGGAAAACGGCAAATGGTTTGTCGAAGCAAAAACAAACAATTAGATATATTTAACGGAGGATAAGCATTGGTAAGATTATCACGCTATGATATTGAACAAATAGCCGAAAGAATACTGATTCAATATAGAAAACTACCTGAAGTGCAAAAGAAGAAGTTATACAGGATAGAGCCTGAATTGTTGCTTACAAAAGTATTAGGACTCAATATTGAATATATGCACCTTTCTATAGATGGTTCGATATTAGGGCTTACATCATTTGAGGAAGTTGAGGTCGAAGTATTTGATTATGACGATACAGAAACCTTCTTATCGCTTGATGGCAATACCGTGATAGTAGAGCAGGATTTACATAATGATTCAACTCAAATAGGAAGATTTAACTTTACTTTGATGCACGAAGGAAGTCATCAAGTGTTCAAGAAGTTATTTCCAAATGAGTATGGCTGTAAATTGCAAACAGCTTCTCCGGTTCATTATCACGTATTTAATAGCGAAAAGAATAAACCTATAAAGGATTGGGAAGAATGGCAGGCAAACACATTAGCTGCTGCAATTTTACTACCAAAAGACTTGATTAATTATGGTATGTTCTTGTTCGGCTTGGGTGAAAAGATAAAATGCCTCAATCGCATTACAAATGCAGAAACCTATGAGAAATTCTCTGCACTGGCAGATTTTTTAGGGGCATCAAAATCAGCATTAGCAATAAGAATGAAACAACTAAACTTATTAGAAAAGGAATATCTTGATAATCCTTTTGCTATTATGGATATTTACGCTTGAAGGAGGATTTTGACGTGAGCGAAACTAAAGAAATGAGAATCATAAAACGATGTCCCGTTTGTAATTGGAGAATTATGGATAAGATTACTCCAACAACAGGTATAATTCAAATGAAGTGTCCGAAATGCAAACAAGAGGTACAGATAGACCTTTCATTCAGAAAGAATCGTATCAAATACAGATTATCTTTAGTAAAATAACGGAAAGGAAAAGTAAATAACGAACAGTTAATGTTCCGAGCAACGGGTTCTTAGCTTTAACTTTGTATCTCCAAATAGCCGGACATCAAGTGTCATGACATCTGTTTTTACAGGTGAATTGTATCTTGGTGTTCGGCTATTTTTGTTGCGAAAATGAGAAAGCATTGGAACCCTTACATAGCTAAATATCCGTAATCTCCGAATTTTGATTTTAACCAAATTTCAAAACTTTAAGGAGATTACATTATGTCGATAAATGTCAATGAAAGATTAGAACAGTTTCGCAGAGAGTGCAAGGTTATTAACCTCAAATATGAGTACGAAGGCTACAGCGAGGATATTCAATGGGCAATAGTAACGGAACTATCCGAAGAAGAACTTATGCAAAAATACAGCGATGAAATCCAACAGTATATTCCTTTTGTCAGGCTTTCTGTATCTCAGGGTGAAGTATTTGAAGCAGGAACCCGATATGAAAACAAATGCAGAATGAGAGAGGTCAGAACCGGGTGTTCTTTTGATATTTCAGATGAGGAGTTTGCCAAATATCACCACGAGCTAATCGTCAATGATACTGAGGAGTCACTTGTAAAAAAGGAAGAGCTTAAAATGCTTGAAAAAGCATTGTCAACATTGAGCGATGTTCAAAGAAGTCGAATATATAAGCACTTTTTTCTTCAGATGACTTACTCGGAAATCAGCAAAGAAGAAGGTGTAAATCGCTCGTCGATTCGAGAATCAATCGAGCAAACTTTAAAAAAATTAAAAAAATTTTATGAATAACCCCCCCAAATGGCACTTGCCAGTGCATATATAGTGAAGGGCTTTTTTAATTCCCTTCAAATCTTAACTTTGAAAGGAAGTAATTACTATGAAAAACAAAGAAGTCAAAAATATAAAATGGGGCGATATTTTCTACTGTGATTTGGGAAAGATGAACGGTTCTGTTCAGTGCGGACACCGCCCGGTCCTTGTCATTCAGACAAACTCTTTGAACAAATCAAGCCCCACAATGGTTGTTGCCGTCATTACATCTGTTCGCAAGAAGCAGTCAATGTCAACACACGTTCTTCTTGATGAAGATTGCGGATTGAGTGAGCCTTCAATGGTTGCATTAGAACAGTTGAGAACAATAGACAAGATTGAAGATCTCGGCAGATATGTCGGATGCGTAACTAATGAAGGCAAAAGACAGGAAATAAAGCAGGGACTCAAATATCTTGTAGGCATACCTAAAAAGCCAAAAAGAGAGCGTGTGGGCAAAATCTTGTCGCTTTGTCCTGAATGCCAAAGAGAACAGATGAAGAACCCCGATAATATGGTAAGACGACTTGACCATTGGCAGAGTGAAAAGAGCCTTTGTGATAAGTGCCAAACTTATTATGGCTATGATTATCTCATCACTAAAAAGCATAAGCACACACCGAACAAGGAGGTGTGTAGAGTTGTCTGATGAAAAAGCTAAAACCGAACAAGTTTATGAAAAAAGAGTATATACGGTTGAGGAAATAATGAACATACTTAACATCGGAAAAAATACCGCTTACGCTCTTGTAAACTCAGGTGTATTTCACTTTGTCAGAGTTGGCGGTCATTATCGAATTTCAAAAAAGAGTTTTGATAATTGGCTTGAGTCCTCCGGTAGTGAAACTGTAGCTGAATAAAATCGCACATTTCACTATCCTTACTTTTTTAGGTATCATATAGCCAAGCCCTCCGGCTATATGATACCGCTTTTATTAGGAGAGTTTTTATGAAGTGCGAACAGAAAAGAATTTACACAGTTGGAGAAATCCAAAGCATATTGGGTATATGCAAATCGAGTGCATATAACCTTTTGAAAACCAAAGAGTTCAGTTATGTAAAAATCGGAAGTGCTTACAGAATTTCTAAAATCAGCTTTGATGAATGGTTAGAAAGAAAACAAGGAGGTGATGAAAATGGCGAAACAAATGAGCATTGAAGAACGAATTGAGATATTGAATGCCGAGAATGACACTCGTTATCTTGAAGAACTGCTTGGCAGCGACACAGAAATGGAAGAAGCAATATGGGAATCATACTCCTCTGAGGAAGTGCAAAAGCTCTTATCACTCACAGAAGAAGAAACATTAAAACTCTTGAAATCAGGTCTGTTTAAGGTTTACAGAGTAGGTAATGTATATCGTGCTAATCGGAAAAGCGTTGAAGAAAACCGAAAAATAGTTAAAACAATGCTGAATTACAGAGAGAATAAAACAATCTCTGTACCTGACTTGCGAAGGATTTTAGGACTTGGAAAAACTGCGGTTTACAGACTTGTCAATCAACAATTATTCAAAACATATTTAGTTTTCGGTCAAATGAGAGTTGATGTTGAAAGTTTTGAGGAGTGGTATGCCAACCAATTCCACTATAAGAAAGTGAACGGCGAAAGACCAGGCAGAAACTACGGTCATACAATTACATCCACAACCATTGCTAAAGTTTTGGGAATATCGAGGGCAACGGCAAGAGATATAGTCGATAGGAACTCAATAGAAATGATATGGGTTGATGGGACAAGACGAGTTTTAGAGGACAGCTTTGAAAAGTGGTACGCATCTCAGAGCCATTATAAAAAAGTAATGGAGATAAAGGAGGTAGAGAGATTTGTCGATTAAAGAAAGAGTAAAAAAAATAAACGGAAATCCTTTTGTTAAGAAAAGCTACACAGTTGAAGAAATAGTATCCTTGCTCGGAATAACAAGACAGTCGGTTTATAAACTCATAGATAAAGGGTGTTTTTCTGCCGTGAAGCTTGAGAAAGGATACCGCATTAGGAAAGATAGTTTTGACAGATGGTTAGACGAAAAAGAAAGTGAGGAATAAACAATGGCAACAATATTAAAAAGAAAGAACAGATATTCGGTAGTATATCGCTATACCGATGAAGAAGGCAAAAGTAAACAGAAATGGGAAACCTTTGACACTAACGCAGAAGCAAAAAAAAGAAAAGCTGAGATTGAGTATCAGCAGGATAACGGAAGTTTTGTTGTTCCTACAGCAGTAACGGTTGCTGAATTGCTGGAAGAGTATTGTGCAATATACGGAGTTAATAATTGGGCAATGAGCACTTATGAGTCCCGTAAAGGTCTTATATACAATTATATCAATCCTATAATCGGTGATTATAAGTTGACAGATATAACACCGTTAATGATGGATACCTATTACAAAAGTTTACAAAAGGTTAAAGCCAAATCGTCAAAAAACCGTAAAGCTCAAACAACTTATATAACTGCACATACCGTAAATGAAATACACAAGTTACTTCGTAGTGCTTTTGGTCAGGCGGTCAAATGGGAACTTATGCAAAGAAATCCTGTGCTTAACGCCACAGTTCCGAAACACGAATATCAGAAAAGGGATATATGGACAGCGGAAACATTGCTTCACGCACTTGAAGTTTGTGACGATGATATTCTCGCTTTGGCAATCAACTTGGCTTTTTCCTGCTCATTGCGTATGGGTGAAGTGCTTGGATTAACTTGGGACTGCATTGAAATATCCAAAGAAAAGATAGAAGATAACGATGCCTTTATCTTCGTGAATAAGGAACTCCAGAGGGTAAACAAGGAGACAATGGAAAAGCTCGACAAAAAAGATGTAATACTTGTGTTTCCGCACATTCTATCGGGAAACAATACATCATTAGTTCTTAAAAGTCCGAAAACAAAAACGAGTGTCAGAAAAATCTTTTTACCAAAATCGGTTGCTTCAATGCTTACTGAACGCAAAAAGCAAATTGAGGAAATGAAAGAGTTATACGGAGATGAATACACCGATTACGATTTAGTTTTTTGTCATTCATCCGGCAGACCAATGGAGTCGCAAGTAATCAGCAGAGCGTTAAAAAAACTCATTACGGACAATGATTTACCGCCCATAGTATTTCACTCTTTCCGTCATGCGAGTATTACATACAAGCTAAAATGGAACGGGGGAGATATGAAATCCGTACAAGGCGATTCAGGTCACGCACGAATGGATATGGTTGCAGATGTATATAGCCATATAATTGATGAAGATAGGCGTTTTAATGCACAGAAATTTGAGGAACAGTTTTATAATACAAAAGGATTACGGAATACCGAAGAAGGTAAGACGGCACCAATGCCAAGATTTTCAAA
>JAFWWX010000084.1 GCA_017517985.1 Clostridia bacterium
AGGTGCAAGCAGAATTTCCTATTATCTTGCAAAAAAGCTTATAGCTGTCGGCTGTACCGTCAAAATAATTGAACAGCACAAGAATATATGCGAAAAATTTGCAGCACTTCTTCCGAAAGCTATTATAATTAATGGCGACGGTGCAAAGCAGGAACTTCTTCTTGAGGAGGGGCTTCTTGAAATGGACGCATTTATTACCCTTACAGGTATGGATGAAGAAAACATACTTCTTGCGTTCTTCGCCTCATCCCACAATGTCCCAAAGGTTATTTCAAAGGTCAACAAGCAGGAGCTTGTGCCAATTGCGAAAGCACTTGGTGTCGACAGCATTGTTTCTCCCATTAAAATCGCCTCGGATATTCATACAAGATACGCAAGAGCCCTTGAAAACTCAATTGGAAGCAGTGTTGAAACCCTTTACAAGCTTGCCGACGGAAAAGCTGAGGTGCTTGAGTTTATAGTAAATGACGGTTTTGAATACTGCAATATTCCCTTAATGGAGCTTGCGATAAAGCCAAACACCCTTATCGGCGGTATAATAAGAGGTAGAAAGACGATAATTCCAAGTGGTGCTGATGTAATTTTTCCAAAGGACAGAGTGGTAATTATTGCTGAAGGCGCAAAGCTATCAAATCTTGCGGACATTATCGAAATCAAGTAAAAAGCGGTATTACAAAGCAAAACATATTTATAAAAAGGATAATACTCTTAATATGAACCGTAAATTAGTTTTTAATTATCTTGGCAAAATAGTAATTGCCTCCGGTGCTCTTATGCTGTTGCCGGCATTGTGCGCAGTTGTATACCGGGAAACATCAAGTCTTCTGGCTTTTCTTGCAGTTTCTTTGGCTTCTCTTACCATAGGCGCTGTAATTTGCAGATTCACAAAACCAAAAAGTGACCTTATGTATGCAAAGGAGGGCTTCGCAATCGTTGCTCTTGCCTGGATTGTAATGTCACTTATCGGCGCTATTCCTTTTGTAATAAGCGGAAATATTCCAAACTATATTGATGCTTTCTTTGAAACAGTCAGTGGTTTTACAACCACCGGCGCTACAATTCTTTCAAATATACCCGCCCTTAGTAAGTCAATGCTTTTCTGGCGAAGCTTTACGCACTGGGTAGGAGGTATGGGGGTTATCGTGTTTGTCATGGCAATTCTCCCCAACCTTTCCGACAGATCAGTACATATTATGCGTGCCGAAATGCCGGGTCCGACCTTCGGTAAGCTTGTACCACGTTCCAAGGATACCGCAAAAATACTCTATCTTATATATATCGTTATGACAGTGGCAATGGGAATTCTCCTGCTTGCCGGCGGTATGAGCTTTTACGATACTCTTATACATTCCTTTTCAACCGCAGGTACCGGCGGTTTCAGCTGTAACGCAGACAGCGTTTTGAGTTACTCCCCATATCTACAGTGGGTTATCACAATATTTATGATACTTTTCGGTATCAACTTCAATCTCTACTACTACTTCATTATAAAAAAATCCTTTGCGGCATTCAAGAGTACTGAGCTTTTCGTATTTTTGGGAATAATTGTTGTGTCATCTGCAGCCATATGTATAAACATAAGCCATATGTTTGAAAGTGTAGGCGATGCAATAAGACACTCTGCCTTTACCGTATCAAGCATCATTTCTACAACCGGATACGGCACGGTAGATTTCGAGGTGTGGCCGGAGTTTTCAAAAGCGATTTTGCTCCTTTTGATGTTTATTGGTGGATGCGCAGGCTCAACAGGCGGTGGACTTAAGGTTTCAAGAATTGTTATTCTTTTCAAGCTTATTTCCTCTGAATTCCGCCATATGCTTCACCCCAGAGCTGTAACTGCGGTAAGGCTTGACAAAAAGGCCGTTGACAAGGATACCTTGAACAGCGTTTCCACTTATTTTGCACTCTTCTTTGTTTCATATATGGTTATATATGTCCTACTCAGTGTTTTTCAACCCTCCTTTGGCTTTACGGAAAATTTCACTGCGGTTGCCACATGTATAAACAATGTAGGTCCGGGCTTTGGTGCAATAGGTCTGACTTCAAGCTTTGCAGCATATTCTCAGTCAGCAAAGATTTTATTATCATTTACTATGCTTCTGGGCAGACTTGAAATATTCCCTCTGATACTCACATTCCTTCCAAAGACCTGGACAAAGGACTGATGCTGAAAAACAGCAAATTGTAAACAAAGTATCAATTTTTGGAAAAAGACTTGAAAATCAACATTTTGTGTGATATAATTCTTCTGTTATGTATGGGCATTTTAGTCCACATAAATATAAATTACGACATTCCTCTGCAAGCTCCGCAAGAATGTCAGTTACAGGAGGTAAGTTTCATGAATATCCTTGAAGCTTTTGCAAGCGAGCAGATTAAGAGCGAAATCCCTGCATTCAATGTTGGTGACACTGTTAGAGTTCACAACAGAATCAAGGAAGGCGCAAGAGAAAGAATTCAGCTTTTCGAAGGCACTGTTATTGCTAAGAAGAACGGCGGTATCGCTGAGTCCTTCACTGTAAGACGTGTTGCTTACGGCTGCGGTGTTGAAAAGACTTTCCCTCTCCACTCTCCTAACGTTGTTAAGGTTGAAGTTGTAAGAGAAGGTAAGGTTAGAAGAGCTAAGCTTTACTACGTAAGAGACAGAGTTGGTAAGGCTGCTAAGGTAAAGGAAAAGATCTAAGTTTTTCCGAAAGTCAGGTTTAAACTGAATTTAACCAAAGAAATTAAGGAAGGTCTTGTGCCTTCCTTTTTCTTTATATTTTAAGGAGATGCACACCGAGGTACATCTCCTTAAATGTTTTTATTAACTTTTTTGGTGCAAGTCAAAATGCGAACTTACTCAAAATCGTGGACAACACATCTTGATTTGCTCCTTTGTAATTAAATTTTTGGATTTAGCCTATGCTTTTATCCACAATATTGTCTATTCCGGGAATACGAATGGTTTTCTGTGAAAAAGCCATTATGCCGAGGACAATAAATATTGCTTTTTCTGCAAGACCTATAATTGTCAGCAAAATACTCCAGATGTTATCAAAAACAGAGTTTGACAACTCCACTCCAACAATATTCAAAGCATTGCTTACAATACTGATAATTTCCGGAAGCAATCCCATAACTATACTAAGCAAAGAGAAGCCTATCATTAAAACTACTACTTTTACAGCTGTTCTTCTCAGCCACAGATTTTCTTCCTTGAAAAGCACATAGCCAACCAGAAGTGCTGTAAGCAGATATCCTCCAAAATATCCGAAAGCATACAATAATGCTCCGAAGACTCCTACGGATATTCCAAGTTTTGTCTTTTGCATAAAGTTTTTCCTCCTTAAGAAAAAATAATTTTTATTTTCGAATTGTGTGCAGAAATGTCCATATCAGTTGCTTCCACACAACAATTTGAATACATAGTAATAATTTTATGTTGATATTTATATGCAAAAACTTTGTCGAATCTGCAATATTTATACTATATCTATAGAAATTATACAAAAATTTGTCGACACAGTATTGTTTAATATGTAAACAATTGGTAAAAAGGGAACATTTATATGCCTAGAGATAACATTTCGCATCCTCTTCGCTTGAAAAAGCTAAAGGGAAAGCACCGATGCTTTCCCCTTTTTCTTTTTTATTAATTGTTTTATTCTTTGACAATATCACAAATCGAACAATCAAGCTCAATCATTACATCACCAACAGCTACTCCGTGGTTAGTATAGTGAGTAACAATCACTCTTCCCGGTGAAAGCAATGCATTTTCCACTCTGTTTTTAGACGAGAAAGAAGCCACAAGATCATGGTCGTCATATTGGTCAACAGTTGCTTCATAGATAGCGTTTGTCTCATTGGTCAATTTTTTGAAATCAACATTTAGTTTATTTAAGTATTCTGAAAAACTCAACTCCTTATCTGCTGAAGTGTCAAAGTAGTAACCATCATATTTTTCTCCATAACCGGTTCCTTGTGCCATATATGGATTACTTACAAGTATAGCAACTATTCCGTTGTTAACAGCATATTGATAGCTTATGCGATAGATTTCTTCTTTTTCCTGATTATTCTTTACTTTAGTAAGTCTGTCTTCATATTCTGCAAATATCTTTTGGTTAAATGCGACAGCAGCAGGCGTATCTATATTAATTTTAGGTATATTTATAGTATGGTTTCCATAATCTTGGTTCCACCCATAATAGTCTATGATTTTTTTAGTATAGTTTACGGCATTTGTAACAAGTGGTTCTTTATTTATTATAACCTGTCGTGTTTCGTCAATCCAAGATACTTTTGCATCCAAAAGTTCTGCTATAAATCTTACGGGAGTGTATGTGCGGCTGTCCTTGATAAACACCTCGCTGTCAAGTTTATGCTTTTTGCCGTTGATATAAACAATATCACTGTCTACATACATTTCAATAGTAATGTCATTACGAGCAACCGTTACTTTTCTTTGAGCTTCATCCCAAGAAACCTTTGCACCCAATGATTCAGCGACAAGTCTTGCAGGAAGCATTGTCCTGCCATTTGAAATGATTGGTGCAACGTCGTTTTGAGTTTTTTGCCCGAACAATGATACCTCTTTGCTATCGATTGTCATTACAATCTCATTTTGGTCGCCATGGTAACTTTGCGCTTTAGCAGTACAGGCTGAAAATGCAAATATTAAAATTACAATAGATAAAATAGTAAATATTTTTTTATTCATATTAATTGCTCCTCGTATATAAGTTTGTTTTATGGCTCTAACAAAAAGCGTTGGTTAATGTATTAATACACGAGTTAAAATACAACTTCAATCCAACCTGTAAAATGATTCCCAACGGTATTTTGTTTCCCAATTAGAGTCGGTGTACGAACGATAGATTCGAATCATGTCATCATCAACAACTCTATATTCCAGCTCTCCTTCATCTCCGTCTATTTTTATAGAAATAATGCCATCTTCTGCAGTATAAGTACCGGTTTCTTCGTATTCCGTCCCCTTGTTATTTATAACAACGCCGTTTCTTTTAAACTCCGTTCTATACTGAAGGTTATCTCCATACGCCCATTTTCCAACTAAATCCTCATCTATTTTTGATGATGTAGACGTAATAACAAACACAATAACTCCAATGGCAACAAGTCCGCCTATTATAAACTTAAAGTATTTTTTAAAAAACAAGGCAACAGTATCCATATTGTTTTCAACAACCGAATTGTTGTTTGAAACAGCACTCTCCTTATCAATGCTGTTATTACTCTGTAAAACAGAGTCACTGGATGCGGATGCGTTTGAAGCAGAAGCGGAGGAACTTAAAGAGGAAGTATTTGAAGCATAAACAGATTCATTTACAGACAATCGTCTCATTAAGTCCATTTTTTTGTTAAAAATAAGAATTATCTCACCAAAGCCCAGATATGCTATTGCTCCGCACCAGGTTGATGCGCTTCCACCCGCGCCCATCCCCATAAGAGCAAGTAAAACATAGTAGCAGCCGGTTATAAATGTCATAACCGCAACAAACACAGGAAGATAAACCGGACATCTCGAATTAATTACATATTTTACTCTGTCAACCAGATCGTTCATCTTGTTTAGACAGTATATTCTGAAAATCATAGCCGCAAGAAGCAGTAGTAGTACAAAAATCATTATAAAGGGAGCTAATCCGACATCCCCGTATTCTTTAAAAACCTCAAATGCTTTTATAACTATCATTGATACGGAAACAACATATAAACCAGTACCTATTATTGAAAGCACAAGTGAAATTGTGTTTACAACCCTGATAGCCGTCAATCCTGAAACGGACATTTTATCTTCACTTTGGTTAAATACAGAACCAACAGTTATCCATATACCTATAGCCACTACTATATCAGGTATCATAATTACAACTGCAACCATACGTGAAGCTGTACCAAACAGCTCCTCAAGCATGACAAGGCTTGCTCTTGTATCGTAGTCAAGCGGACCCACTTCATCAAGTATATACCGTATATTTCCTAAAAAATCTACACCTACAGCTTCAGCGTTGGATATGTAAAAAATCACCATAAGCGAAAAAGCAACTGCGGTTATAATCATAAGCGGAGATGCCGCAAGCTTTTTAATTTCATTCAGCACTGGGTTTTTCGAGAATGTTTTAGCAGTGCGAACTGGCATCTTTACAGTATTCGTAGTATTTACATTTACAGAATCAGAATTGCTTTGCGGTGACGACATTTTATTGTCCGCAAGCCTTGTTCCGCAATTACCGCAGAAAGCAGCTGAATCGTTATTTTTAGTTCCGCATTGTGTACAATACATCTTGTTTTACTCCTTTTTTATTATAAACTAGGTTTCTAATGGAAATACCAACAACTCACCTTGTTGTTCCTGAAGTTGTTTTTATTCTGTATGTATGTGTACCTCTGTAAAGAGGTTGAACTGTTACTTTAAAGGGGCCGTTTCCCCTGTATGCGAATGTATATTCGCTGTTAGGTGCAATATATCTACAAGTAGCATTTGTTGCTCCAACACATCTGACATACACCTGACCACTTGAGCTGGTATTCACTATTGTAACCTTGTCAGTACCAATCTTTGTAAAGCTTACAGTATGATTATATACCGCACCGCCATTGCGGAATCCTTTATTATAATACTGATTTGCCGCAAAGGCATTCATTCCAAAAGAAAATGTCATTATTAAGGCAAATAGCAAACAGTACAATCTTTTTAATGTTTTTTTCATGATATATTCTTCCTCTCCTATTATTTATAAAGTCCAAGGTCGGTGAGGGCAAAGTTTTTGTACCAGTTATTATCAGTTCCTTGTACTCTTATTTCGATTTTGTTGACACCTTTTACGTTTATATCAAACGAAAACGCAGAAGATGCATTTACGCCTGTTGCCTCAAATAATACCTCTTTATTTTCATCGGTTATCGTAAGTTTCAGTTCTCCGATTTTACAATTCGACAATTTTTTTGTGGTAGTGCTGATGTTTTTGGGAAGAAGTATTTTTCCTGTAAAAGTTGAATACTGCCCGTTAAGTGCATAAACAGCAGTAACTTCGCTACCACCATAGTACAAATAACCAACCATTCCGTTTGTATAAATGTTTCCGTTGTAATCTGTTACCGTTCCATTTATTCTTTCAAACCAATTTGATTCATAAGATTCTCTATATTCTATATATTGAAGTTTATCAAGTCTGTTATCCGGCTGCATTCTGCCCTCTTTGCCAAGGTAAACTGTTGCATTTTCACCGTCCCATTTAACGTCTTTGCCAAATGCATTGGCAACCGCACGAACAGGAAGATATGTAGTGCCGTTGTATATGAACGGCTCTACGACAGTTCCGTTTGCATCAGTGGGAACATATTCCGCACCGTCTATCATAATTTTAATATTACGGAAGAATATGTCAATATTTTTACTTCCGTCACTTGCCAATACAGCTCCACCCACCAAAAGGGTTACAGAAAGAACTCCTGCGAGTATTTTTACAATTACATTCTTTTTCATTTTTGTTTTCTCCTCTTTATTCGTTTTGTGAGTATTATTATACCATATTCGATTTAATATGTCAAGCAAAACGAATAAAATTATTCTATAAACGCATAATTATGTATAGAAAGAGAAAATGGTGAAAGCGATGAAACGCATTGCAGAATTAAGGAAATCCGCAGGACTAAATCAGGTGGGGCTCGCATTAAAATTAAATGTATCACAGAAAATGGTAAGTGCCTATGAAACAGGCACACATCAGCCAAGCACAGAAATACTTTTAAAGCTATCAAAGATATTTAATGTCTCTGTTGACTATATTATAGGAAATTCAGAAATAAAAGCTACCGCTGAGAAATTTTCTGCAAGCGGTCTTACAAATTCAGAGGTAGAATTGCTGGATTTATTCAAAAAACTCGACAGAGAAGAGCAAGCAAAGGCAATCGGCATTGTTTTCGCTCTATTAAATTATGAAAAATGATATTAGTAAGGAAGGGTAAAGCCTTCCTTTTTCTTTATGCGTATAAAAAATAAAAATCCGCATACAATAGCCTTATCACCAAGGTTTTCCAAAAAGAAGAGGAGTAAAAGTCTGAAAATAAAGTCTTATGACTTTGTTTTCAGATGGAGATTTTGTGCCCTCGCACAAAACTCCCGTTTTTATGAAAGGATGGTCACAATAATGAAAGTTAAGGTTATCGACGAAAAATGTATTCAGTGCGGTCTTTGCGCAGAGCTTGCACCGGAGGTCTTTGAGCTTCCGGAGGGCAATACAGCAAGAGTTAAAGAACAGCCGACAAAAGACAATGAGGATGTTGCCCATACTGCGGCAAATTCTTGCCCTACAGAGGCAATTGAGGTAGAATAAAACCTCTGAACAGATATTTTTAAGCAGTATCAGTATTACACCAAAACAAAGAGGCGGTGCATCCATAGTCGGATACATCGCCTCGTTTTTATTTAAAGTTTAGTTATTTACTGCATCAACGAACTTAAGGAACGCTGCCTTGCCCTCGTCGCTTCTCTTGTAAACTCCTGCGTGTTCAAGTACTTTTGCAAATATAATGCCAACCTCGTCCTGAAGTATCTTTGTTACATTGTCCTTTGTGATTTCAGCGTACTTACCCTCGAAAGACTGCACCCAGTTATAGTGCTTGCCAAGAATTTCATCATCCTTATAGTCCTTGTTTTCAACTATTGCATCGCCAAGGAGTGCAAGCTCGTTCTTAAGTCTTGCGGGAAGAACCGCAAGTCCCATAACCTCAATAAGACCAATATTTTCCTTTTTAATGTTATGAAGCTCTGCGTGGGGATGATATACGCCCATCGGGTGTTCTTCGGTTGTTATGTTGTTACGGAGTACAAGGTCAAGCTCGTACTTGTCGCCGTTCTTTCTTGCGATAGGTGTGATTGTATTGTGCTTTTCTCCGTCTGTTTCGGCGAAGATGAATGCACCCTCGTCAGTATATCCTCTCCAAGCGGCGAGTATTTTGCTTGCAAGTGTACAGAGCTTTTCTGTGCTTTCCGAAGCGATTCTGATAACAGACATAGGCCATTTTACAATGCCTGCATCAACATCCTCAAAGCCTTTAAAGGTGATTTTTGTTTCAATGGGAGCCTTTGCCATTGCAAAGGTATAATGACCGCCCTGGAAGTGGTCGTGGGTAAGAATTGAACCGCCCACAATGGGAAGGTCTGCATTTGAGCCTACAAAGTAGTGCGGAAACAGCTTTACAAAGTCAAGAAGCTTTCTGAAGGTTGCATCGTTTATCGCCATCGGGGAATGTTCAGAGTTGAACACAATACAATGCTCGTTATAGTAAACATAGGGTGAATACTGGAAGCACCAGGGGGTATCATTTATTGTCAGAGGAATAATTCTGTGATTCTGGCGAGCAGGGTGATTAACTCTGCCTGCGTAGCCCTCATTTTCACGGCAGAGCATACATTTCGGATAACCCGCCTGAGGTGCATTCTTTGCGGCAGCTATTGCCTTTGGGTCCTTTTCCGGCTTTGAAAGGTTAATTGTTATATCAATATCACCGTACTCTGTAGAAGTCACCCACTTTACATCCTTTGCAATTCTGTAGCGTCTTATGTAATCACTGTCGCAGGAAAGGTTATAAAAATAGTCGGTTGCGGAAAGTGCAGACTTTTCGTAAAGCGAATAGAACTTATCTGTAACCTCGGAGGGTCTGGGAATCATAAGTCCCATAAGCTTTGTATCAAAAAGGTCTCTGTAGGTTATGCTGTCAGGAATAATTTCATTTTCTACAGCATAATCGAGAATTTCAGAAAGTGTTTCTTCAAGATTTACTTCCTCTGAAAATTCTGCGGATTCCTCTGTAATTGAATCCATCTTAAGTTCCGACAATATGAGATTTGTCATATAAATCTCATCTCTTTTTGTGAAAAAGCCTTTGTCAAGTCCGTATTTTACGAGTTTTCTTACGCTTACGTTGATGTCTGCCATAGCTGTCAACCTTGCCTTTCAGTACGTTTTGTTATATCTATACAATTATATAACTTCTTCGGGGGTTTGTCAAGGGGGCGTGATATTAAATATGTTCTTTCTTGTTGTGATACAATTGATGGGTGACAAATAAAAAAAGAAAATAGACTCCAAATGTGATATAATGTTAATAACCACAAAAACAAAAAACACAAAGGAGCTATTTTCAATGAACATTATATCATCAAATGCCCACTTTCGTC
>JAFWWX010000030.1 GCA_017517985.1 Clostridia bacterium
CCACTCGCACTAAACCAAAAGAGATGATGACCTGATGTAATGTCAGGTCATTTTTTTGTTTTTTAAGAAGGAGATGATTAGTATTAAACGAGTAATATCTATTATCTTGGTTGTGTGTTCTCTGATTTGTATGATACCCACAAATGCCTTTGCTTTGTCTTGGGACGGCAGTTCTGCAGGCGGCACGGGCGGTACTTCATCGGCATCACCTAACGGATACGCAATCAGAACAACAAGCGATAACTGTATAGGTTATCGTTTCAGTGCTGTAACATCATCGGGTTCGATGAAGGTCAGCAAGGTTATTGACGTGTTCCGAAACACAAGTTACGGTAATCTCGGATACACGGACGGATATAAGTTCAGCACAAAGAACAACAAAAAGCAGCTCATATCCAAACAGAATAATGGCTTTACAACAGCAAGAAGCACCACGAATTGCTACAAGGAAAGCTCACAAGGCTTTTCAACAACCCTGCCTGCACCTTCGGGAATGGAAACTTGGCAGAACAACGAAAACAACATCAATAAAGTTCTTTCTCTGCTCGGTGTCGGCAGTGTAGCAAATATGTCAAAGGGCGATATGGTTATTGTTGAGCCGATTTACGATATAAGGCTTGAGAGTGTTTATCACTCCATCACCGTAACTGAAACAGCTTTATACGGCAAATATATCCTCGGTGCATCAAGTAACGGTGGTACAAGTAACACCTCTGCTACTTGGGGATTTATCGCTTCATACACAAACAGAGTTTATCCCAATGCACTTTATACACCTGACGGACAAGGTCTTTGGACTTCCGCTTCTTCCATAGGCAGCAGCAATAAAGAAACCTTCTATAACATCATAAATAAAGGTTACGGTGTCGGTATCGCATACCAAGAAACAAGCGGCAGTTCTTCATCATCAGGCTCATCAAGTTCAACGAGTTCGACCTATACCATTAAATTTAACGGTAACGGTAATACAAGCGGCTCTATGTCAAATCAGACTGTTACTGTCGGCAGTTCGACCCGATTAAATTCAAACAACTTTAAAAAGACGGGTTATGAGTTTGTCGGATGGAACACGAAGTCCGGCGGTACGGGAACGAGCTATGATAACCGTGAGTATGTAAAGAATCTGACCTCGGCAGGTGGTACAATAACGCTTTATGCACAATGGCGTCCTGCCGTACTTGAAGTTTATTACGATGCTAATGACGGCTCTTTGAGTAACTCAAGCTACAGGTTGCTTTTGGATACGATTTACACCGCTTCACCTTATTCAAAGTTCACGGATAAATGGACTTATAATAACACCAAGTCGGGCGGTCTTTGTAATGCTTCAACCTTCGGTCTTTATCGCACAGGATATACCTTTACCAAATGGGGTAAATATTCTTGGGGCGGAACTCTGTTCGACCAAGACGATTCCTCGCTGAAGCCTACGGATTTGAAATCGGGTATTACAAGCGGTGACACATCACTCACACTATATGCTCAATGGGAGCCAAATACCTATACTATCAAATTCAACGGCAACGGCAGTACAAGCGGCTCTACCGCTTCAATGTCAATGACATACGATGTTGCTAAAAACCTCACGGCCAACGGATTTACAAAATCCGGTTATGCCTTTGCAGGTTGGAATACTAAAGCCAACGGCACGGGTACAAGTTATGTTAACAGAGAATCGGTTAAAAATCTGACCTCTACAAACGGCGGTACTGTTACTCTCTATGCTCAATGGACGGTCAGCAACTATTCTATTGCCTTTAACGGCAACGGACACACAGGCGGCTCTACCGCTTCAATGTCGGTGAATTTCAACGCCTCGGTAACTCTCCGTGCAAACGGATTTGTCAAGACGGGACACACGTTTAAGAATTGGAACACCAATTCAAACGGCACGGGAACATCTTACTCAGATAAACAGACGGTAACAAATCTTTCCTCTACTGCAGGCGGTACGGTTTATCTCTATGCACAGTGGAATCCGAACTCATATACCATACAGTTTAACGGTAACGGAAACACGGGCGGCTCTACCGCTTCAATGTCTATGAGATACGGAACACCGAAAAACCTCACTGCAAACGGCTTTACAAAAACGGGATATGTGTTCAACGGTTGGAGTACCAATGCAGACGGCACAGGTACAATCTATTCCGACAAACAGCAGGTAAACAATCTGACCTCTACCAACGGCGGAACTGTTACCCTTTATGCAAAGTGGAAACCCGCAACTTACACGGTGCAGTTCAACGGCAACGGTAATACAGGCGGCTCAACTGCTTCAATGACTATGACCTATAATGTTGAAAAAGCACTTACCGCAAACGGATTTACCAAGAGTGAGTATAAGTTTACGGGTTGGAACACCAAAGCTGACGGTACGGGAACTGCATACACAGACAAACAGAAGGTCAAAAATCTTTCATCTGTCAACGGCTCAATCGTTACTCTCTATGCTCAATGGATTTATGACCCCGTTCTTGATGTTAAGGAATGTGATGCTTACAGCGGAACAAAGAGCGATAAGACAAAACTGTTCGGCATAAGCACAGGTGCAACCTTTGATGAATACGAATATAAAAACGGTTATGCCACCATCGGTGACACTGTATGGTTTAATGTGTATTTCCCCTATGAAACACAGAACATAAGGGTAAGGCAGTATGTCAAGAACGGCGGAGATTGGATTACAAGAGAAGTAAACCTCAATCCAGATTATCCCGAAACACTTTGGTTCCCTGTTCAGTTCACGGATAAATACAAAACCGTAACCGCAGATATTGAGGCTTACGAAGTACAAGCCAAAATGGATTGGATTGATGCTGAAGGTAATGTTCTTAAAAGCGGTACAGTTGAAACCTTCTATATCCCCATAAAGCCTGTTCTTCACAGAAACGAGGTAAAAATCCGAGGATATGAGGGCGGATATATTGCGTATAACGGCAAGAACGGTCTTTACGGTAAAGTATATCACGGTCAGCATATCAAAATCGAATATAAATACCGAACAGACAGCACTTGGAAACCCCGTACTTGTATGAGAGGTTCTTTATATTACTATAACGGCTCTGAATGGGTTAATGCCTATACCGAAAACAGCGGCTATGATGCAAGTAAAAATAACTATGGCATACTCAGCACTTCTGACACAGGTATAAGCAGTATTCTCAATCCATATACCGTACCTAAAGTTACAAACAGCACCCTAAGATTCAAACTTGAAACTTGGTGGGCAAAAGATGAGGAACATACTCACGAAACCACTTGGATTGAAATTCCCGTTGTTCCCTGCGACCTTGAATTGGAAGAAATAGAGTTCAAAAGACAGAACTCTGCTACAACTCTTGACCCCTATGACCTTGTTGCAGGTGAAAAAGTATCGGTTTATTACTTCTACAGGAATCATACCGACACAAAGATATATTTCAACGGTTTCCGTAATGACAAATCACAGATTGATACTGTGTACGGAATTCCTGCAAATTCAAGAGCATATCTGCGAGGTTACGATTTTGTAGTACCGAATATTCGAACATTCGATTTTTGGGGCGGTATCTATCTTGAAGGTATGGGTATATACAACACGCAGTATGAAACTGACGGTACAAACAATGAGTTGACGTTGAAATGTAAGGTGCGTCATCCGCTGACACTTACACCCATAGCTCAAAATGCGGACTACCGTGAGAACACCGAGGTAATTACGAGCTTTTGGCTCAACAACACTTACACAGATGATTACACACCGAGCAACAACATATCTATTCTGTTTAAGGTATATAACGGCTCAAAACAGATAGCCACATATACCAAAACACAGGCTGTTGTTCCCGGTCTTGAAAACAATCTTGTGTATTTCAAGTGGAAAGTTCCTACAGGTCTGAACGGTGCAAAGGTAAAGATTACGGGTGAAATAATCGAGGACGGTGTATCATACAATCTTTCATCCGCAAACTACACTACAACACCCACAACCGTATCTGAAACAAACGATACACAGTTTGAAAAGACCAAACCTGCAGGTTTCTCAATCCCTCTAACAAAGGAAGGCAAGATCCAAGCTGCTTCTTGGTGGGAATGGACTTATTCATCGGGGGCATTTAAAAAGGTAAGTTATGCCGTTGGTATTGCGGACAGTTCCGCAACACTCACACCCGCAACAGGCTCAACCGCTGTTAAAAACGGCATTTCTAGGACTATGAAATCGGGCTACGGTTTATCCTTGGCACTTATGAATAATAATAAACCTGTTTCGGGTTACACTATGCCGTCATCGGCGGCATACACTAAACCGCAGTTTGCCTATGCTCTTATGCCTGAGTTTGATTACTCAACCAAGAATGGTGAATACAGAACGCTTGACTTGGTATCTAACCAATGGAGATTCAGACCTAACGGAACATATGGCAGAATTCATTTCACACCAATTTGGTATCCCAACGGAAAATATATAATGAGTATTACTCAGAGCGACTGTTGGACACCTGCGGGTATGATTACAAAAACGATAAACACAAACACAATAAACATTTCCGAATCAGCCTACGATGATTGGTATGTCGGAAGATAAACACTAAAGGGCAGTCAAAAGGCTGCCCTTAACTTTTTGGAGGTAAATATATAAATGGTATGTAATTACAGTAACACTATTGCAATAAAGCACGGT
>JAFWWX010000085.1 GCA_017517985.1 Clostridia bacterium
AAAGCTTGCCTCTGTTCCGGTTGTTCCGCGGCAGCCTAAAAATTTGATATTATCTATAGCAAATTCAATTTCAGAAAGGTCAGAAAGAAAATCCTGCATCCAAAGTGTTGCTCTTTTACCGACAGTTACAAGCTGTGCCGGTTGATAGTGTGTGTAACCGAGTGTCGGCAGTGCTTTGTACTTATCAGCAAAATCTGCAAGGTTTGCAATAACCTTTAAAAGCTCATTTTTAATATATAAAAGTGCGTCTCGGTAAATTACAAGGTCTGCATTATCGGTTACATAGCAGCTTGTTGCACCTAAATGGATAATTCCTTCAGCAAGAGGTGCGGCTTTTCCGAAAGCATAGATATGTGCCATAACATCGTGTCTTACTTCTTTTTCTCTTTTGGCAACCAAATCAAAATCAATATCTTCTGTATGTTCTTCCATTTGAGCAACCTGCTCATCTGTTATTGGAAGTCCAAGATTCATTTCTGCTCTTGCAAGTGCCACCCATAGCTTACGCCATGTCTGGTAGCGTACATCGGATGAAAATAGCTTTAACATATATTCTGAGGCATATCTTGATGATAAGGGGGATTCATATTTACTTGTCATAATAATTACTCTCCTTTTATCTCTAATTCTTTGTGTATTGCCGCCGCTGCAGTTTTTCCTGCACCCATCGCAAGTATAACGGTTGCAGCTCCTGTTACTACATCGCCGCCGGCATATACAAAAGGCTTTGAAGTTGCACCGTTTTCATCTGCTACAATACAACCACGGTTATTTGTCTCAAGGCCTTTGGTTGTCTTTTTTATAAGCGGATTAGGTGATTGTCCGATAGAAATAACAGCCGTATCTATCGGGATGATATGTTCAGAACCGAGTACAGCCTCTGGTCGTCTTCTGCCGCTGCTATCCGGTTCGCCGAGCTTCATATCTATGACTTCAACTCCTGTAAGCCAACCGTTTTCATCTCCGATGAATTTTGTCGGGTTTTTAAGAAGCCTGAATTCTATACCTTCTTCCTCTGCGTGCATTACTTCTTCGGCACGTGCAGGAAGCTCTTCTTTGCCGCGTCTGTATATGATATATACATTTTCTGCTCCAAGTCTTTTTGCACATCTTGCTGCATCCATAGCAACATTTCCTCCGCCGAACACAGCTACATTTTTACCGATGTAAACAGGGGTATCATATTCAGGGAATTTATATCCCTTCATAAGATTTATTCTTGTCAAAAATTCATTTGCAGAATAAATTCCGTTTAAGCTCTCTCCGGGAATACCAAGAAAAGACGGAAGTCCGGCACCGGATGCAATATATACTGCATCAAATTCCATATCCTCAAAAAGCTCATCAACCAAAAGTGTTTTACCTATAATCGTGTTAGTTTCTATTTTTACGCCTGACTTTTTCAGCTTGTCAATTTCTTTCTGTACAATTTCCTTTGGCAATCTGAACTCAGGAATGCCATACATCAAAACACCGCCTGCCGTGTGAAAAGCTTCATAAATTGTCACTTCATATCCGAGCTTTGCAAGGTCACCCGCACATGTAAGTCCCGAAGGTCCGGAACCGACTACGGCAACCTTTTTACCGTTTTTCTCTGCTTGAACAGGTTTATCTTCGCAATTTGCCATATGGTAGTCTGCAACAAATCGCTCTAATCTGCCGATTGCAACAGGTTCGCCCTTGATACCTCTTACACATTTTGCTTCACACTGTTTTTCCTGGGGACAAACTCTTCCGCAGACAGCCGGCAAAGCATTTGTTTCAGTAATTTTTTTGTAGGCAGCTTCAAATTCTCCGTTTGCAACAAGCTTGATAAATTCGGGGATTTTTACAGCCACAGGACACCCCTGCATA
>JAFWWX010000086.1 GCA_017517985.1 Clostridia bacterium
TGCATATCCGTGTTCAGTACAAGTTGGCTCTACAGTTTCCTTGCTGTAGTTATGTTCTGTCATATCAACATAATCGCCAACATAACTGTTTCCACAGTCTTCGCAGGTATATGTTGTGAAGCCCAGTGTAGTACAGGTAGGTTCTGTTACAACAGCCGTATAATCGTGCGGAATAACATCTACATAATCACTTACATAGGAATGTCCACATTCGCAGGTGTAGGTTGTAAAACCATGTTCCGTACATGTGGGCTCAGTAACTTCTTCGGCATAATCGTGGTCAATTATATCGGTGTAATCACCTGTGTAGGTATCGCCACATTCGCAAGTGAAGATAGTGTAACCCATTGCTGTGCAGGTAGGTTCGATTACTTCTTCACTGTGAGTATGACCGAGAGGAAGCACGAGAACAGTTTCACAGACTTCGCAAATCTGAGGTTCTGTACATGTCGCTTCATCACCGGGAGTGTGTCCAGTAGCATCAGTTGCCTGAACCATTGTTGCTGTACATCCGTCAAACTGACAATTATATTCAATTACGCCTTCAGTGGTACAACCGGATGAAGTAACTGTATGTCCTTCGTCCCAGTCATGTCCGAGAGCATCTACGTAATCGTCAACATAGTTGGAACCGCACATTGTACATGTATAAGTGCTGTAACCTTTGTTGATACAATCAGGAGCTTTTGTAACTCTTTCGTATGAGTGGTTAATGATAGGTGTCATATTAGTAATATATGAGTCTCCGCATACTTCGCAAGTATGTTCATCATAACCAACGATACGACATGTGGGATTTTTATGCTCTGTGTGATACTTATGTTCACCGAGAGCTGTAGTTTCCTGATAGTAGTCGCCACAATCTCTGCAAAGTGTCAGTGCGAGTCCGCCTTGCTTACAAGTAGCTTCGCGAATTTCAATCTCGTCATAGTCATGACCTGTTGCAGGAATATAGTTTCTCTTTTCGAGTTCACCGCAACCGTTACACTGGAATCTGTCATATCCAAGCTCTTCACAGCTCGGTTTCACAGTTTCGAGGTAATGGAACTCATGCTCGTGTGTCTGAGGAAGGACGATAACGGTTCCGTTTTTATCTTCTTCAGGTTCATCCTCTGCAAGAATCCATACATAGGAAACTCCGTTTTCTGTCATGCTTTCACCGGCGTAGCTGTATTCGATTTGATAATATACAGCGTTGTATCCCGGCTGAACATAGCTTGGAGCTGTTGTCTTATTGCAGTTATCTGCGGATGTACCATAACGGATAGAAGTTTTTACGCCTCTGTCAGACAAATCATCAACAGTAAGTGTATGCGATTCTCCATCTTCTACACCATAGTACGAAGTAACAACAGCCTTTGCTGTTACATATTCAGATGTTTCATATTCACAAGTATCACATGTCTCTGAAATGTAAAAACGGTTGTTTCCAATCTGAGCATCAACGCTTTCGGAAAAATCGTGATCTTCAAGTCCTATTGCAGCTCTTGCAAATGTGCCCTTACAGAATTTACAATACTCACCACGTTTAAGTGTAGTCAAATGAGTATCTTCGTTATAAGGAACATAGGTTGAACTGTCAAAGTCCATAAAGAAATTGTGGTCACAGGAGTACAGACCATAAACGTTATTATTAAACGCATAATAGTCAGGTCCATTTACCGTGTTGATGGTGCCACAGTTCTGACAAACGGCCTTTGTCCAGTGATAGCCGGTATAATAAGCATCAATGCCGGGAGTACCATCGTCAAGGTTACCTTTTCCTCTACCATCAATGAGAGTGCCGTCAGAGAACATTACGCCACGGTTAAGTGCCGTTTCGCCTGATTTTGTATATTCGGGAACACGGTAGGTAATAACCATAGTTTGTTTTGCACAAATATAGCAATACTGTGTTTCATAGGTTGTTGTGGAGTTTACATCCAACTCATTTGTTCTGTTATTGGATGAAATCCAAGAGTCCGCAGGATCTACATACTCATTTGACTGAGCAGCGTGTGTAATCATCGGGAATGTACTGAGAAGCATGGTCAGTGCTAAAAGCACTGATAAAAACGATTTGAATTTCGATTTTGTCTTCATTTGAAAAATTCCTCCTTCTGAATTTTAGAAATCAAACTTATTTGTATCGGGGCATACATAATACAGGAATTGCCCCTGTTATGGTGTATGTGTGGGCAGAAAGGTTCATGGCGATCAAGAAGTAGCGTTTGTCTTCCGGTCTCACACGATGGACATTTCTGCCCTGAAACATCTCTGTTCATAATATCCTCCCTTATTTTTGATATAAAATTAGACCGCCAAACGATGGTAGCCTTTGTCAGCTTCATCGACACAGCGGTCAAGGATTTCATAGAACCTGGACGGTTCAAGTTCTTTATCCAACCAGTGCGTTGCACGGTAGGAATAGCAGCCGACTTCCTTGTTGATGGAATGACTGCCGAGAATACTTTTAAGGTTCAGGTCATTGATAAAATTAAGTTGTCTGGTTCCACCGGTGTGCTCAAGGTTCCTTGCAAGGCAGAACACCATCAGCGGATGCAGTTCCGAAAAGGAAATCTGCAGGTAATAGCCGCGGTACCCGGTCATCACGGAGGTTTCGTCCTGCTCCTCAATGTCCAGTCTGGAGAGGATCATATTCCGAGTATGCTCGGATACCTCCTTGCGTCGCTGTTTTTCTATTTTTGTAAGCTCATATCCCGACATATATAAGACCTCCTTTCATACTGATTTTATAAATTCACTACCTTGCCGAAGCAACGTGAGTGATGGCACCCCACATACGGTTCGTATTATAATTGATGCCAAGAACCCTGATGGTAACTCGTGCACCTTTGGGTGGACGACCGCGTTTGGGATAATTGCAAAGGCAATCTATTCCACCGTCAAGTGAAACAAATACTCCGTTTACATCTACCAGACTGACTGTGCCGACATAACGGTTTCCGATAACATACTTACGTAGCGCCTTTTCATACGGGTTCTCACCAGCCTGTTTAACAGAGGCTTTTACGCGGATATTTTTTCGGTTTGACCTGTCAACTTCAAGAATCTTAACAAGCGTTCTTTGTCCGGGTGCGAAGTAGCTTTCGGCATCCATCATTCTTTGGTAACTGAGTTCACTAAGAGGGATAAATACCTCAAGACCAAACAGGTCCACAAATATTCCCGAACGAACTACGGAGACAACGCGGGCTTCAGCACAGATGTCGGAATATAGAATGTAATTTCCATCTCGGTCTGTACCGAAGTAGTAGCTTTTACGCTTATTCTGCATTGCTTCCACACGGCTGCCAACTGCGATTTTGGCTTTGGCATCAATGCCTTTTACAATATAATCAATTTCAGCACCGAGTCGCTTGTTGAGCATATAGTTCAAAGCATAATCAAGTGGCTGACCTTTAAGGTCATCAGGTGGTTCAACTGCCTCGTGGAGAGGAATAATGACTTTGTACTCACCGTATGCAAGGACTGCAAGAGCTTTTGATGGTTCGCCTGTGGGATTTTCAATACCTTGGATTTTTCCCGACAGGTGCTTTTTACCACGATAAGATTCGTGCAAGTCCAGAAGCTCGTTCTTGGCTTTGTCCGCATCAGTGACAACCCCCAGTTCATCATCAATTGCCATAATATTAGCTCTTTTTGGCAGACTGATTCTGAGCTTGGGTTTTTCAGCCCCTTCGACGCCGTCCGGGTTGGTTTTTTTACCATTTTCGTCCTTTTCATCAGACTGGTTTTGCGAATCTTCGGGATCCTTTCTACGCCTTCGGGTTCGCTTCGGTTTTTCCGGCCCGGTCTGGTTCTCATCAGGAGTTTCTGCCGCCTCTTCGGCAGCAGGGGGCTCTGGAGCGAGATTTTCAGGAGTTCCTGCATCAGTCTGAGGAGCTGCATTGTTTTCTCCTGAATTCACGGTGTCTTCAAAGCCGGCGGCTGAAGGTTTTTCCTCGTTTGGTTCGGTCTGGACAATGGGCACTTCCTCTGATACAGTCTCCTTATTGGAGTTAAGCGCATTCGAGTTGGCGGCTTCATCAGATACGATTTCAGCATCGGTCTGGGGTGGCGAAGCTGCTACTTCTGAATTCTGACCATGGTCCATTGGATTTTCGATTTTTTTACCCTCAATCTGAGGACTGGTTACTTCTTCATTAGTAACTGTAGGTTTCTTAGCTGGCATAGTTCTTACCTCCTTAAATTAAAATTCGCTCGGCGGAGTTGCTGAGCTGTATAATTTTCTCCTTGAACTCGGTCTGGAGTTGGGTTGATTTTCTTCGGTTTTTTCCGGAAGAATCATTTCGGCCGGACTCTGGGTATCCGTATCTGGTGGCTTATAGAAGTCAGTATGAGGAAATGCTGACGGATTATAGTCCATGATAGAAACACGACGGATTTTCTTACTCATCGGGTGCTTGGTAAAGTCAAACTTGTTAAGTTTCAAAACATTCTGACCTCTTATAACACATAAGAGTTCTTCGTTTGGTAATCTTAGCACCTCATCAGGAGTTAAGAGCTTACGTCTGCCTTGTCCCTCGGTATGACGGTATTGCGGAATTACTTGGGCAACAGCCATTGTTTGCCGCACCGTCATGGTAGTATTGATTTGAATACTCATATCACCAGCACGCTCAGAATAGAAGCTTGCTGTTTCACTGTCAGAACAACCGAGCATCAGCTGTAAGTCCGCATTGCCGAGTATCTCAAGCCACAGATTGTTGGGGTATCTGTTCTGAAGCTGTCCCAAACTCTGAACTGCCATCATAACTTTTATATCCCTTGACCTGATTACGCTGAGAGTTCTTGCAAAGTCAGAGCCGTCTGCTGCACTGCCGATTTTGCCAATGTTATTGAACTCATCGAGTATCATATTAACGGGCACTTCGCAGCGCTGTTCGGGAAGTGAGTCTGCGTACCGAGTCAGTTTGGTGAAAAGGAACGAAAAGAACAGAGATGACAGGAATGCCATTGTGGTGTTCTGGTCGCTCAGAATTATAAAATATGCACACTTGTGCCTGCCGGGTGATGTCAGGTCTATGTCAGACCGACTTGTGATTGCAGCGACAGATTTATTCTGCAGCACTTGCAATCGTGTGCCCAGTCCAATTATGATTCCTGAACGAACGGTATCACTGGCTTGGGCAAACAAATTGTACGGTGCCCGTGCGGGATGGTCCATGGGAAGCTTTTCAAACATTGCTGTAAGCTGTCTCTCACTATACTGAGTCAGTAGTTGATATACTGTAGGTAAGTTTTTCATCTCCGGGGACCTTGTATTATCGAAATCAACATATAAAACAAGGGCTTTTAACAGATTGGCTTCGCCGTTGTCCCAGAAGTGATCACCTTTGCCGCTACTGGTGTTACCGATTATGACATTGGTCAAGTCCTGAGCCAGTAAGGTATCGCCATGTAAGTCTGACATACAGTTCCACGAATCACTATGCTCAGGATGCACGAGGTTGAATACTTTCACTTCATAACCCTCGCTGCGAAACATCTCAGCGGTATCCGAGTAGAGTTCACCTTTCGGATCAGTGATTACCACAGACTCATTTCGTTTTATTGCCTGAAAAAGAGCGTTCCGGATAATGGCGCGTGATTTCATGGTTCCCGATGCACCGAATATGGCAATGTGCCGATTGAGTTTGGTATCTTTCGGTAAGCAAATTACATTTCCTTTGTATTCACCCAAGATAATGCCTTCGGCTTTTGAGGGAGATGCAATTTCAAGGACATCTTTCATTTCTTTTTCTGTCATCCACGATGCTGTACCATAAGCACCTGTCTTACTTTTCACAAAACCTCTCGGATCATACTCCTTGCCATCAAACTTGTCGTGGAGTTTGATGTATGCAAAGATTCCGCCACCTGCAGCAAGAATTATAAGCATTGCTTTGAACCCTGTGGGTGAGAATGACTGCTGAAA
>JAFWWX010000087.1 GCA_017517985.1 Clostridia bacterium
AGCAGGTCGCCGTCAGCAGAGTGCCGTAATCGATGTTAATGTCGATGGGGATCTTTCCGTCGAGAGCCGAGGACGGCTCAAGGAAATAAAAGATAAATCCCATCTGCCAAAAGCTGAACATAGAGAAGCAGACGAGCATCCAAAGCGGAATATCTCTCCTCTTTTTCTGGTTTTCTATGAGAATAGGGTGATTCATAAACCGCACCTTCCTTTGCTGCGAAAAATCATCGCAAAATCGTAAAAATCATTGAATTCTTTAAAAAATTCACCCGAACAGGTGGTTTTTTCCTAAAAACCCCCCAAACGGGGGGTGCAAAACGGACAAAAAAATCAATATAATCAAATCATAACAGTATCTTTTCTAAACAGAATTATAAATTACATTTTTCTTTTTTTCAAGAATATACGAGAAATACTACCCAAAAAGGTAGTATGTGTGTCAAATCCCCCTGTATTGGGCAGGTTACATCTTCAGCTTGACAAAGTATAATTATCCTTGAAGAGGTGGCGTATGGGAATACTGAATTATTTCGATTATATTGCATTGGCAGAAAACGAACATAAGAGGCTGCTTGAAATTTATCCCGAGCTGGAAAAACTATCGAGGCGTGAACTTGAGGTTTTCGCTCATCTTCTTACCGACAAAACGCAGGCACAGATAGCGGAGGAATTGTTTATTACACATTCTTCCGTGCATTTCCATTGCAAAAACATATACCGTAAACTCGGCATAAAAAGCCGTAAACAAATATTGATAAGATATAAAGATTTATAAGGAGGAACCTTTATGGGATTTCTGGAAAGAATTTTGAGAAAAGGAATAAGCGATGGCGTAAGCAAGGCAGTAGGTGATGCAATCAGCAAAGCTATTAAACCTTCTGTAACGGAATTTGCCAATAAAACCGCACAGCAGTTTGACGATGCAGCCCATAATGCACAGTCATCGCAGACATACGCCTCTGCTCCTTTTGTTCAGAAAACATACAACACCGATGACAATTATTTTGCGTCTGTTATCACCGAAGCAAGCTTCCCCGGTTATTCAATCTCAACAAATGTTCACGCCAAAAACTTTGATGCAAGTGCGCATCCGAGCTGCTACCCGATTTCATACCTTTTCTCAAACGGTTCTCAGCCTAAGCTTGCAGTTCTTGTTATGAACAAGAATCAGTACCGTTCTATGATTGCAAAAGGAACTTACAAGGTTCTTGACGATAACGGCATTCCTTACATCCGTTTCTTCAAGGGAATGGAAAACGAAAGCGGATATGTCATTAACCGAATAAGAGAAAACCTCAGATAATTTTTGCTTAAAACAGAGAGAAAAGCTTTATGCGCCTGTGAAGAACCCAGCACGGAACTTTATGAGTTTTGCAGGCAGCCGTTTCGTGTACGGTTTCGTATCGCAAAATTGCGATGTTAAATCATTTTCTCTCTGTTTTTTTATTTAATGATTTATGTGCGTAATTGATAAACTGTTTGAAAAGGAATTATGGGAAGCCTTTTTTATTCACAAAATTGAGCAGGGAAACATAAGCGAAAAGGATACTGCAGACCTTCGGCGGTTTATTGACGGCAAGGAATATCTTCCCGTTGCAGGCAGAATCAGAATCAATCAAAGCTTTTCAGCTCCGCAAAAAACGCTTATCAGCAAATCAAAAGCAGGCAGAAAAAGAACTGTATATACTTTTGGCAGAGAAGAAAACTATGTTTTAAAGCTGATTTCCTTTCTTCTTCGTGATTATGATTATCTTTTTTCACCGAATCTTTATTCCTTCCGAAAAGAATCGGGAGTTAAAAAAGCCGCAGAGGATGTTATGAAAATCAAGGATTTGGATGACAGATATGTCTACAAAGCCGATATAAGTGACTATTTCAACTCGGTTGATGTTGATATTCTTCTTCCGAATTTAAAAAAAGCTTTAAGTGACGATTCAGAATTATATTTGTTTTTTGAAACACTTCTCCGAAATCCGTATGTGCAGTATAACGGTGAATTGCTTGAAGAACGAAAAGGGATTATGGCAGGTGTTCCCGTATCTGCATTTCTTGCAAATTTTTATCTGCGTGAGCTTGATGAATATTTCTTCAGTCGAAATATTCCCTATATCCGATATTCGGATGACATTCTTGTTTTTGCAAAGGATAAATCCGAGCTTGACGAAAGCATCAAGGCTATAAAAAACTGCCTTTTTTCAAAAAAACTCACCATCAATCCCGATAAGGAAACAATAACAAATCCGGGTGAAAAATGGACTTTCCTCGGCTTTTCTTATCACAACGGAATAATTGACATCAATGATGTTTCTTTTGAAAAGCTCAAAGCAAAAATGCGAAGAAAAGCAAGGTCACTTTCTCGCTGGGCGGGCAAGAAAAATTTACCCGGAGAATATGCGGCAAGAGCTTTTGTAAAACGGTTCAACACAAAGCTTTATGATAATCCCGTTTACAGCGAGCTGACGTGGACACGGTGGTTTTTCCCTGTTATAAACACCGATGAAACTCTGAAAAAGATTGATGAATATATGCAGGAGTGCATCCGTTATCTCGCAACGGGAAAAAGAACAAAATCACGCTATAATTTCAGATACGAGGACATAAAAAATCTCGGCTACAGAAACCTTGTGAATGAATATTATAAATTCAAGAATGCTGATAATGTCTGATTAACAGGGAAAAGAGGATGAAATGGAAAAATTAAAAAAACTGACAATTCTTCATTCAAACGATATGCACGGAGATTTTCTTGCCGAGGAAATTGACAGCAGCCTTGTGGGCGGAGTTTCAATGCTTTCGGGGTATGTCAACAAGGTCAGAGCGGAAGCTGAAAACTGCATTTACTGCGTTGCGGGCGATGTGGTTGAATAAGCTCATTCCGAGCATTTCATAAAAAACATATTCAAAGAGGAGGAAAATGCAATGAAAAAATTATTGGCATTTTTGCTGTCATTGATTTTGCTGTTATCTGTTTTCTCGGTGATGACATTTGCGGCGGAGGAAAACGATATATCGAAATTTGAACTGCCTGCCCCGAAAGCCCCTAATTACTTCGTCTATACCGACGGGGATGCAACCGAAGGTCATCACGACCATCTGCAAATGATCATGGTCGCCGATCCGGAGGTGGCACTTCTTGCGGCGGAGTACGACCGTGACAGCGATGCCTTCCGCGAAAAATACGGTCTTTGGTCATTTGAGATCTGTATACAGTACGACGTATCGCTGGATGGCGAGGACAATTGGCAACACAACGAGGAATGGGACACCAACTGGTACACAGACGGTATAGGAAACGGCTATCCGTATGTATCCCTACGAAGTGAACTGATGGAGGACTTCGAGTTCTTCTGGCTGACCTACTATGAAGGCGAGGATGGCAGCGTTTTTGAGCCGTATAAGCCTGCGATCACCACCTATGTATATCACCACGGGGATTGGGACGAAAATATCTATTCCTTCGATGTGGAAAATCACA
>JAFWWX010000088.1 GCA_017517985.1 Clostridia bacterium
AATAGTGTTGGTTTTAATACTATTTGACTGTTCTTCATCTGCGCCAACAGATGTAATCGGAGCAGTCATTTCTTTTTTGGTGTTCATTACTCGCCCTCCTTTAAGCCTTGCAGAGTTAAGGTAATCAACTGAATTGTTTGCAGTAATTCCTCTGTCACATTATCGTTTTCGATACGCTTCAACTCGGTTAATACATTCTGCAATTCATCTTTGAGTGCCTTATATACTCTCGGATTTCCCACCACAACAATGTCTTGACATAAACATCTGCGATAGCAATATTCTTGTTTCGGTAGTCCCGATAACTTTACTGCCTTGTTTATTAGTTCGTTTTCTTCGGCTGATACCCGAAACCCTACTGTGATATTTCTCCATCTTTTTTGGCTATCTAAATTTTTAGCTGACATTTTCTTCATCTCCTTTTCTGATTGTGCTTAATTTATCTGCCATTTCCGTTTGTGTTGTCGGAAACAGATGTGCATATCGGTATGTTATATCAATGCTTTCGTGTCCTACTCGGTCAGCAATGGCAACCGCTGAAAATCCCATTTCTATTAAAAGGGAAATATGCGAATGACGAATATCGTGTATCCTTATGCGTTTAACCCCTGCTGCCTTTGCTCCCCTTGTCATTTCGTGATGAAGATAACTTTTTGTTATTTCAAACATTCTTTCATCAGGCTTGATGTGGTAAAGCTGTTTGATATAATCTTGTATTTCTTCACCGAGAAAATCGGGCATTTTGACAACTCGATTGCTCTTTGGTGTTTTCGGGTCTGTTATCACATCTCGTCTGTCAAAACGCTGATATGATTTTGTAATTGCAACCGTACATTTTTCAAAATCGAAATCTGACGGTGTTAATGCTAATAACTCGCCCTCACGAATACCGCACCAATATAATATTTCAAAGGCATAATATGAAACAGGCTTATCCATAACCGCCTCTGCAAACTTTTTATATTCCTCTTGTGTCCAAAACTGCATTTCTTTGTTCTTTTCCTTACCCATATTACCGACTTTTGCTGCCGGATTTGAAGATAATCCGTAAAACCTTACTGCGTGATTGAAAATTGCACTTAATTGATTGTGAAGCGTTTTAAGATATACAGGGGAATATTTTTTGTTATCACTCTTAACGGAATTTATCATTTCATTTTGCCAAGCAATAATATCCTTTGGCTCAATTTCACACATCTTTCTGTTCTTGAAATATGGTAAAATCTTTGTTCGCATTATATGCTCCTTTGTGTGCCAAGTGTTTTCTTTAATACGGCTTTTCATATCTTCCGTATATGTATCAACGAAGCTCGCAAAGGTCATATCCAAATCAGCCTTTGTTTTATTAAGCTGCTCCCGTTCCCAAGCCTGTGCTTCTCTTTTGGTAGCAAAGCCACGCTTTTGTGATTGTCTGCGTTCACCCTTCCAATCAGTGTAGCGATATATAACTCGCCAAGTATTTGTTTTTTCTTCCTTGTAAACTGCCATATTTTACTCATTCCTTTCATCATATTTATCTGTGCCATAGCACGCTTTTTCTAAAAAATATCTTCTGTTGATACGCCCTGAAACCACCAAAAAGCCTTTTTCCTTTAACTCTGCGTTAAGGCTTCTGACAATTTTATATGCGTATGATTTTGATACGCCGAGAATTTCGGCAACATCTTCTACTTTAAGAAAAGTGTTATTTGCCATATTTTTCACCTCCTTGTGCGATAAATTAAACTTATATGTTTAAGTCCAATATCATTATACTAAACATTTTTGTTTATGTCAAGTGGTTTTTGAAAAAATATTAAACTTTTTTGTTTATATTATCTTGACAAACACTAAACATATATGTTATACTACCTATAAGAAATTAAAAAGGAGCAGTAAATTATGGCAATAGGTGAAAGAATACGCTTTTTACGCAATCTTAAAGGTATGACACAAAAATGGTTAGGTATGGCAGTCGGCTTTGATGAAAAGACTGCTGATATTCGTATGGCACAATATGAATCGGGCACAAGAACACCGAAAGAGAATTTAACAAATGACCTTGCCAAAGTGTTAGAAGTTTCTCCTGCTGCCTTAAATGTTCCCAACATTGACAGCTATGTTGGCTTAATGCACACTCTCTTTGCATTGGAAGATATATACGGCGTAAAAATTGAAGAAACAGACGGAGATGTTTGTTTGCGTGTTGATACATCAAAAGGCAACTCTGCCGCTAATCTTCATAAAATGCTTTTTGCTTGGCTTGAAACCGCCAAAAAGTTTTATGACGGCAATATCACCAAAGAAGAATATGACGAATGGCGTTATCATTACCCCGAATTTGATACAACACAAAAATGGGTTAAAGTTCCGTCACAACAAATCAGCGATATTTTCACCGAAGCAAAAAAATCTTCTAAAAGCAAATAATCTGTGTCATTTTCAATAAATTAAAAATGACAAGACAAAAAGAGCTAACCGATTTTACAAAAAATCAGTTAGCTCTTAATTATTATGAATAATACAGATGTTGCCAAATCGTTGCCAAAACACCTTTTAATTTTCGAAAAACCCAGTATTTATGCGGTGTTCAGCCGTTTCGTACATCATTCCCACTCAATTGTGCCTATAGGCTTGGGAGTGAGGTCATAGAGAACTCTGTTGATGCCCTCAACCTCAGATGTGATTCTATCTGTAATCTTATGAAGAACATCATAGGGAATTTCTTCAATTGTTGCAGACATAGCGTCTGTTGTATTTACGGCTCTAATGATTGCAGGCCAGCCTTCGTATCTCTTTCCCTCTCTTACACCAACACTCTTGAAGTCCGGCACAGCAATAAAGTACTGCCAAACATGTGCTGCAAGTCCGCATCTATCAAATTCTTCTCTGAGAATAGCATCTGCTTCACGAAGTGCGCCCAGTCTGTCTCTTGTAATTGCACCAAGACATCTTACACCAAGTCCAGGACCAGGAAAAGGCTGTCTGTCAACCATTTCAGAAGGAAGTCCGAGAGCTCTGCCGACAACTCTTACTTCATCCTTATAAAGAAGCTTTACGGGTTCTACAAGCTCCATCTTCATTTCCTCAGGAAGACCACCTACATTGTGATGAGCCTTTACTCCCTTACTTTCAAGGATGTCGGGATAAATTGTACCCTGCGCAAGGAAATCAATATCTGTAAGCTTTCTTGCTTCTTCATCAAATACAACAATAAATTCATTTCCGATTATTTTACGTTTTGTTTCAGGATCTGCAACGTCCTTAAGTTTATCAAGGAATCTGTCTGTAGCATCAATATATATAAGATTTGCATCAAGTCCGTTCTTAAAAACCTCGATTACCTGTTCACTCTCGCCCTTACGCATAAGACCGTGATTTACGTGAACGCACACGAGCTGTTTTCCTATAGCCTTAATTAGAAGTGCTGCAACTACAGATGAGTCAACACCACCGGAAAGTGCGAGAAGAACTTTCTTGGAACCCACCTGTTCGCGGACAGCGGCAACCTGCTCTTCTATAAATGCGTTTGCAAGTTCAGGGGTTGTGATTCTTACCATTGATTCAGGTCTTTTGTTTGAATCCATATTTTTTTCTCCTTTTATATGATAAAATTCATTAAACAAATTTATATTAGAATTATAAACCTATTTTTACATTTATGCAAGAATATTTCGTTAAAATTTTTTACAACAATGCAACAAAACAGGATATATACCTAACATTTTTGTAATAGACCGTAAGGAATTTTTTCGACTTTTATTCAAAAAGCGGTGTTGAGAAATATCTCTCTGCAGTATCGGGAAGAACAGTTACAACAGTCTTTCCCTTTCCAAGCTTTTTGGCAAGCTTTATTGCAGCAGCAACATTTGTACCGCTGGAAATACCGCACATAATACCTTCCTTTGATGCAAGCTCCTTAGCTGTTTGAATGGCTTCCTCATCTTTTACAATACATATATCGTTATATATGTTTTTGTTAAGTATTTCGGGTATTATGCCATCCCCTATTCCCATCTGCAGATGAGTACCAATCGAACCACCGGATAATATCGCTGCGTGTTCAGGTTCAACCGCCCAGATTTCAATTTCAGGATTTGCTTCCTTTAGTACCTCACCGATGCCTGTAATTGTACCCCCTGTACCAATGCCGGAGCAGAACCCATGAACAGGCTTTCCTACCTGTTCAAGTATTTCTCTTGCAGTACCGTTTCTCTGTATTGCAGGATTTGCCGGATTTTCAAACTGCTGAGGAACAAATACATTGGAATCTTCATCTCTCATTCTGAGCGCTGTCATCAGACACTCCTCAATACAATCGCCAATATTGCCTGCATCGTGGACAAGAATTACTTCCGCTCCGTAGTGCTGCACGAGCTTTCTTCTTTCTTCACTGACAGAATCCGGCATTATAATTTTTGTCTTATATCCTCTTACCGCACCGACAAGTGCCAGTCCGATTCCCTGATTACCGCTTGTTGGTTCAACTATAACTGTATCTTTGTTTATTATTCCCGCTTTTTCCGCTTCAAGAATCATATTATATGCTGTTCTTGTTTTTATTGAACCGCCTACATTAAGTCCTTCAAATTTAACAAGTATTTCTGCACCATCACTAGGTGAAAGATGTGAAAGCCTGATTATAGGGGTATTCCCCATTGCTTCGAGAATGTTGTTAAAAACCATTATATGTATATCCTTTCGGGGCATTATATACTTTTTTCCTGATATAACTTAAATATAATATCACATATATTGGAAAAAAGCAAGAAATTTTTTATAAACAACCCATATTTTTAAGAATATACTATAGTTTTATTCATAACAGAAGTACTTTGACACATTTCTTTTAATGTGAATTATATTTAAAACCTTAATATATCATTTTCCCATAATTAATATTATTTTTTAAATAATATAAACCCGCCTTTGAATAAATAATCAAAATATACTGTAAGCCTTTCATAAAGTGGCTCTGTTTTATCTCCGAATTTTTCTTTCAAATTATCTCCTATTGAAATTATATTTTTTATGCCGTCTATATTTTGCCAAACCGCACTTCCGATTTTATCAAGGTGAACATAACTGTACCTGGGTTTACAGAAAATAATCTGAAATAGCCAATTAGCAGTACCACGATTTGTACGGCACAGTATAACATTTCCATCTATGTCTGTGTCATAACCGATATGGTTGTTTTTTATTGGTATTTTATCAAGATAGTTTTTTTTATTACATTTTTTATTCATAGTAATATCAACTCCTTCTTTTTTTTAATAATGAGAATAAAAGTAGAGATAAGATTACAAATGCAAATACAAGTACAGAAAGAACACCCGAAATTGTTTCAGGAAGATTTAAAACTTCTGAAATGTTGATATATTCAGCCAGTGATTTTGTTCCAACCGGAATCAGAGAAAAAATGGCAAGCAATATTCCGACAAGACCTTCGCCGGCTATCATTCCGGAACAGTAAAGAATACCATCGTTTATCATTTCCTCGTCAGTATCAATTCTTTTCTTCTTTTCAAGCATAAGTCGCACAAGTCCCCCGACCATTATGCAGGCGTTAAGATGCACCGGTAGATATACACCAATTGCAAAAGGAAGTACCGGAATTCCAATCAATTCTACAACAACCGCAATAAATACTCCTATGAAAACAAGCGACCACGGTAGATTCCCATCCATCACTCCCTCTGTTATCATCTTCATAAGGGTTGCCTGAGGTGCGGCAAGTTCGTCTGTCCCAAATCCCCACGCGGTATTAAGAAGATAAAGTGTTCCACCTATTGCAAGTGCTGATGATACAACACCAATAATTTCACATACCTGCTGTTTCCATGGAGTTGCACCCAAAATAAAGCCTGTTTTTAAATCCTGAGATGTGTCCCCTGATATTGCGGCAACAATACATATTATTGAACCAATTGAAATCGCGGCTGTAAGTCCGGCAGAGCCGGTTATTCCTGTGATTTTAAGTATAAACGTAGATATTAACAGTGTTGCAATCGCCATACCTGATACAGGATTGTTGCTTCCTCCCACTAGCCCTACCATTCTTGAGGAAACGGTCGAAAAAAAGAATCCGAACACAACTATAATCAAGGCACCGAAAAGAGATACCGGAACAGCGGGTATAATCCATATAAATATTGTAAGAATTGCAAGTACCAAAAAAACAACTTTTAAATTTATGTCCTTATCTGTTCTTTTACTATTATCACCTTGTTTACTAATTACTTTCAATGAGTCCTTAAATGTTCTTATTATAAGTGGAAGTGATTTTACAAGACTTATAATACCTCCGGCGGCAAGTGTACCAGCACCAATATAACGAACATAATTCCCCCATATACCGCTTGCACCTGTTTTAGCATAAACTTCATAAATAGTATTTGCAGAAGGAGAAATAATTGTATCTGCGCCAAATAAAACAATCATAGGAATCAGCACAAGCCAGCTAAGAACACCACCCGCAAACATATATGATGCAATTTTAGGTCCACAGATGTATCCGACACTTAATACCGCCGGATATATCTGTGTTCCTATTTCTCCGGCATACCCTTTTACCCGAAAACTGATTTCCCCCGGAACAGCTCTTATTCCATCTATAATAAACTTGAATAATGCTGAAAAACCCATTCCTGCAAATACCGTTACAGCATTCGAACCACCTTTCTCTCCTGCAAGTAGCACCTCTGCACAGGCTTTTCCTTCAGGATACGGTAGAACATAATGTTCACGAACTATCAGAGCATTTCTCAAAGGAATCATAAAGAAAACTCCTAGAAGACCTCCTAAGAGTGCAATAAATGTAATAGTAGCTATATTTGGCTCCTGTGTTTTTCCTTCTGCTGCCCACAAGAACAACGCAGGAAGTGTAAAAATGGAACCTGCCGCTACGGACTCACCGGCAGAACCTATTGTCTGAACAATGTTGTTTTCAAGTATTGAGTTTTTTTTCAAAATAATCCGAATAACTCCCATACCGATTACGGCAGCAGGTATAGATGCTGATACAGTCATCCCAACACGAAGTCCAAGATAAGCATTTGCAGCACCAAACACAACCGAAAGAACTATTCCTATGATAATAGACGAAACTGTTATCTCCGGCGTTATTTTCTCCGCCGGGACATATGGCTTAAAATCCTTTGAATTATTCATAAAACAAAACCAAACCTTTCATATTAAATTCTCAATTTATATAAATTGCTGTCTGTGTTTTTATAGCTATTGTTACCAAATCCATGAATTTTATAAAATATTTTAAATATGATTTTGTAATATAGATTCTACTAAAACTATTGGAGTACAGAAGTTGTTTCAATCTA
>JAFWWX010000089.1 GCA_017517985.1 Clostridia bacterium
GAAATGCGGCAACGATACTTATGATGTATATAACACTATTTTTTAGCGGTGCTGTCATAATTAGTGTAGTGGAAAAGCTACCATTTAGCACCTGCCTTTATGAAACGGCATCTGCTATTGGTACAGTTGGTTTAACCTTGGGTATTACATCTCAGCTTGGCGTACTGTCACAAGGTGTACTTATGATACTGATGTTCTTTGGAAGAGTCGGCGGTTTGACACTGATTTATGCGGCACTTTCGGGGACAGGAAAAAAATTATCAAAGCTTCCCCAAGAAAGAATCACAGTGGGTTAAAGGAGAATGAATTATGAAATCTGTATTATTGATAGGACTTGGAAACTTCGGCAAACATATAGCTTTGCAACTCAATCAGCTTGGACATCAGGTAATGGGCGTTGACCACAATGAAGACCGTGTAAATGATGCTATGGATATCGTAACCAATGCACAAATTGGTGACAGTACTAACGAGGAATTTTTGCGTACACTCGGTATTGATAATTACGACGTATGTATTGTTGCTATCGGTGGTAACTTCCAAAGTTCACTTGAAACCACCTATTCTCTAAAAGAATTGGGCGCAAAAATGGTTGTTTCCCGTGCTGAGCGTGACGGACAGGCAAAATTCCTCCTTCGCAACGGTGCTGATGAGGTTGTATATCCCGAAAAACAGGTGGCAAAATGGGCAGCCATCCGTTATAGCTCCGACCACATTCTTGATTATATCGAGCTTGACGAAGCACATTCAATATTCGAAGTAGCAGTTCCAAAGGGCTGGATAGGAAAATCAGTCGGAGAAATTGATATTCGTAAAAAATACAATATAAACATTATCGGTGTAAAGCAGAACGGAAAGACGAATGTTGCGGTTACACCGGACACACTTTTATTTGAAAACAAGACATTGCTCGTTATTGGAGAGGATAAAGCATTGCAAAAGTGCTTCCACATATAACCGTAGTCAATAGAATTGTTAGGAGGTGAGCATAGTGGAGGTTTGGAGAGATATCGTATTAGCATTAGCTGTTCTTGGAGTCTTTGTATTCGGATATTTTCTTATGGCAAGACTGGATAAGTTTTTGGATGAAAACCGAAAAGCTATTGAGAAGGAAAACGAAAAGAAAGAACCTTCTTGTGTTATGCTCACCGAGGAACTGACAGATGAAGAAATAACAGAAGAAATTCGTCGATTTAGAAGTAAGCATGAAGGCATACGAATTATGATCTACGATAGCAATGATATAGAAATAGAAGAACCCTTGACGATGAAGCCGTATAAAAGCAGTAGAATATTTTGAAATAATATGTTATAATTAGTGAAAATATTAAAAGGTTGGTGAAGCGGATGAAAAATTCAAATATTACAAGCGGTTCTAATGCACAAGAACACATCCTTGTCTGTCTTTCTGCTTCTCCTTCCAATGCTAAAATAGTAAAAACTGCTGCTACTATGGCTTCCGCCTTTGGTGGCAGCTTTACTGCGCTTTATGTACTAACTCCCGATTCAGATAAATTAGACGAGGAAAATAAAAACCGATTGCAAGACCATATACGTCTTGCCGAGCAATTAGGCGCGGACATTGCAACTGCTTACGGTGAGGACGTGTCCTTTCAAATCGCAGAGTATGCCCGAATATCCGGTGTAACAAAAATAGTAATCGGGCGAAGCAATATTAAAAGGCGTCATTTTTGGAACAGACCGACTTTAACCGATAAACTGACTGAAATTGCACCGAATTTAGATATACATATTATCCCCGACAATATTATAAACTCGAAATACAGACCGAGTTCCCATTCATTATTTAGAAGCTTAATACCGTATCCAAAGGACATACTTATTACCGTTTTAATTCTTGCAATCGCAACTATATTAGGCCTTAGTTTTTACAGTTTTGGATTTACCGATTCCAATATTATCACAGTATATATTCTCGGTGTACTTTTAACATCTCTCTTTACTAAGGGATACACCTGCGGTATTATCGGTTCACTTGTGAGCGTTATGCTCTTCAACTTTTTCTTTACAGAGCCGCGATTAACCTTCCATGCGTATGATTCGGGATATCCTGTGACCTTTGCTATAATGCTTGTGGCATCTGTTATAACCGGAACATTAGCCTCAAAACTAAAGTCACATGCAAAATTATCTGCTCAGGCAGCCTTTAGAACAAAGGTGCTTTTGGATACTAACCAATTGTTGCAGAAAGCTCAAAATGATGAAGATATCATAAATATTACTGCGACACAGATAATGAAGCTTTTAAATCGGTCGGTTGTTATGTATTCGGTAAGGGATGGAAAACTGACAAAAGGCTCTTTATACTCCGCCCAATCGGATAATTTAGAAGATTTATTCACTACAACAGAGAGAAATACTGCTGAGTGGGTATATCTTAACAAGCACCGAGCAGGTGCATCTACAAATGTTTACAGCAAGGCAAAATGTGTTTATTTCTCGATTCGTATTAACAATAATATATACGGTGTTATCGGAATACGCATAAAAGGAAAGCCTCTTGATGCATTTGAAAATAGTATATTGCTTTCCATACTCGGTGAATGTGCCTTGGCAATGGATAACAGAAGAAATGCAAAAGAAAAAGAACAGACGGCTGTTTTAGCAAAAAATGAACAGCTAAGAGCAAATCTCCTACGAGCAATTTCCCATGACTTACGCACACCTCTCACTTCTATATCAGGAAATGCAGGAAATTTACTGTCAAACAAAGATAAATTAGATGAAGACACAAAGATGCAAATATATACCGACATCTTTGACGATTCCGAATGGCTTATAAGTCATGTGGAAAATCTGCTTTCGGTTACCCGAATTGAAGAAGGTAGAATGAACTTTAACAAGTC
>JAFWWX010000039.1 GCA_017517985.1 Clostridia bacterium
CAAGGATACAACAGGTCTTCTTATTCTAACCAATGACGGTGAAACAGCACACAGACTTCTATCTCCCAAGTACAACAAAAAGAAAGTCTATAAGGTAACTGCAGAAAAGCCTTTTTGTAGTTCTGACATTGAAAAGCTGAAAAAAGGCGTTATGCTTGACGACGGAAAGACAAGACCAGCAGAGCTTTAAATAACGAAAAAACCCAATATTGCCTAAAATACACACACATAGGGCAGATATAACGAGGTTAAACGCATTTGTCTTGCGCTTGATAATCTTTGTGTTGAACTTGAAAGAGTAAAATTCGCAGAGCTCACTCTCGACAAAACTCTTGAAAGAGGTCAGTGGAGACTTCTCACACAAGAAGAAATAAGTCTTCTTCTTTCCGTAAAAGCCGAAAAATCAAAATAACCAGATATTCAAAGAAAGGATAAGATGAATGATTGCATTGATAACCGGCGCAAGCTCCGGTCTTGGATACGAATTTGCAAAACTTCTGTCAGAAAAGGGGTATGACATAATCGCTGTTGCAAGAAGAACAGACAGACTTATTTCTCTTGCAAATGAACTTTCAACAAAGGTTACCCCCATTACAGCAGATCTTTCAGATCTCAATGAGTGTATCCGGATTTTTGAAGAAACAAAAGATAAAGATATAGATATAGTAATCAACAATGCGGGCTTCGGACTTCTTGGCGAATTTTCAAAAACCGACCTTTCACGCGAACTTAAAATGCTTGATGTCAATTGTCGTGCATCACACATACTTACAAAACTTTTTCTATCAAAGTTTCTTGCTGAAAATAAGGGCTATATACTAAACATATGCTCTGTAGGCGGATTTATGCCGGGCCCACTTCTTGCAGGATATTATGCAACAAAGGCTTATCTTGTAAGTCTTACAAGGGCTATTCAGGAGGAAATCGGACGAAGTGGAAAAAATGTTTATATCGGCTGTGTTTGTCCGGGTCCTATTGATACCGAATTTAACAGTGTCGCTATGGGAAGCACAAAAATCAAGTCAAGAAGCGCCTGTGAAATCGCAGAATTTTCCATAAACAAAATGTTTAAAAGAAAAACGACCATTATTCCGGGTATAGAAGTTAAGTTTTCTGCACTTGCAGCAAGACTTCTTCCAACATCACTTATGACAAAAATTACCTATAACATTCAGAAAAAGAAGCTTAAATAATCTTAAAGCAGGAGAGCACACCTCTCCTGCACTTTTTATTCAGGCACGTCGTTTAGCAAATTTATCATTAAAAGATTCTGCACATTCCTTCTTGAGAGATTCCAGTAAAGACATCCCCGAAAGCCATATTCCACGCAAAGAGTAAGTCTTGTACCTATACTTCTTGCGTCCTCAAACCATACCTCATGAACAGCATTATCTCTTATATAATTAAAGTACGGTGCCGCAGAATACAAATCGTACTTGATTTCTGCTCTGTTTTCAGCTGCAAGTATAACAGCCTCGTCCGTTGAAAGTGACCTTGCAACAGACTCTCCTCTGACATAGGGAAGTGTCCAGTCATATCCGTAGTTAGACATTCCCATAAATATCTTTTCCGGCGGAATCCTTGTTACTGCATAATCAAGTACACGTCTTACAGATTGGATTGGTGATACCGGCATCGCAGGTCCCATGGTGTACCCCCATTCGTAGGTCATAAGCAAAACTGCGTCTGCCGCCTCTCCGATTTCACGGTACAGATGCCCCTCATAAAGTATTCCCTTCTGGTCGTCACTTGTTTTAGGTGCGAGGGCGGCAAATACCTCATATCCGTAGTTATTCAGCTTCTGCCTTGCCTCTCCGATAAAAGTCGCATAGTTTTCTGCGTTGCCGCCTCCGATAAATTCAAAATCTATATCGAGTCCGTCATAACCCTTTTCAAGAATTACAGCAAGTGTATTATCTATCAGGCTTTCACGAAGTACTCTATCAGGAAGAACAATATTCGCCGCCTCATCCGAAAAATATCCCTCCGGCATAAGAGTTGACAGATGAAGAAAACATTTTCTGCCGTATCTGTGGGCAGAATTTATATATTGCTCATCGGAAAGACCTGTAAGATTCCCCTCTGTATCAAAACCATATGTAAAAGGCATAAGATAGTTCATAAAGGGCATTGAGCTATCAATAAGCTGAATTGGCGTATCGGTATATGTGTAACCTCCGGTCTGAAAACTTCCGATTGTATCGTCTTCAAGCTCAATAACAATTCTTTCACCGGGATACAGAGCCGGGGATATTGCCGTAAGCTGAGGATTGTTGCGGTAAATCTTATTAAGACTTACTCCGTATTCCGCCGCAATTGAGTATAGTGTGTCCCCTGCCCTTACTGTGTGTACAATCCTTGGATACACGATAACTATACATTGTCCGACAGCAAGATTATCGGGGTTCGGAATACCGTTATAAAGTATGAGTGAGGCTACGGTTGTATTATAATTTCTTGCAATTGATGTGAGCGTTTCGCCACTTTGTACCTCGTGAAAAATCATATTTTTCTCCTTTTGGGGATTATTATAATATATTTTATGCCATATTAAAACTATATGTTAAAAAACAAGCATATCGATATTAAAGTCGATATGCTTGCATATGGTTGGCAAAATTTGCATTTACAATTATTCAAAGCACAAATGTATGTACTTATATTTGGGGGATAATTTTTGCGTTTATTCTACTTTTTAGAGTTAGCTTCTTTTTATACTAATTCTACAAAGAAATTTATTTCAAATTACTTTACAAAAATAAATTTTGCTTTTTTATCGGAAAGCAAATCTGCCTTAAATTCAAGTTCAAGCTGTTTCCAATCTTGAGATACCTCTACAGCATACCAACCAACAAGTTTCTTTCCGGGAGCAATTTCGCCATCAAGCGTACCATCGCCAAAAGCAACATTTGCGGTGGAAGAGTACTCACATTTTGTATCATCAGCATATGCATCAAACTGCAAAAGACTACTTACACTTTGTGTCTCCTCTGACATATTTTCCACTTCAAAATTCACACCAACAAAAATCTTTCCGTCCTCTGCTTCCAAAAATTCTATTCCATTGGATTCCTCTATCTTTAACGCAGTAATCTTCAAATCTTTTAATGTTACAGCTTCATTAAGGCCAAATGATTGCTTTTCGACCTTTTGTGATGTAGAAGCAGATTTGCCTTCAACAGCACTTCCCTCGTTTGATGTACACGCTGTAATGGATGCGGTAAGAAATATCACCAATAAAACAGATAACAGTTTTTTCATTTTTATTCTCCTTTTATAAATATTTTATCGCATTTTTAATATATAGAAGTAGAAAATCCCCCATTCCTTTCCCCTCTTTAAAACAAAAAATGCGCCCACCGAAGCAGACGCATAAAAACGCAAGCTCCGATAGTCGCCAAACTAATTTTATGTGAAATGGATATAACCACAATAGCATAAATGGAACTTGCATTTTATCAAATTCATCAATACTATTGTGGACAAAAAAGGGCATAAATATCCTATGCTAATACACCCATTTTCACATATATTAAATTAGTTTGGCATACTTATTATACCACTGTTTTACAAAAAAATCAATACCCTTTAAAAAATTACAAACGAAGCAAAAAACGCAGGCTTTTTGCCTGCGTTCAAAACTTTATATTCAGTTTCAGTCCATAACTCTTATGAACTTTGCACCTGCAACTTTTGCAACCTTTTCCTTGAGAAGCCTTTCTGTTGATGCCTCGGTTATAACAAAGTACTTACCTTTAACCTCGTCTGCCTTAACACCAAAGGTATTTTCAAGTTCTTCCTTTGAATCGGCACTTACAAGAAGTCTCAAAACAGCGCTTTCATAATCGCAGTATATATCCGGATTTTCTGCCTCCCAGCCGATTGTCTTGCGACAGTCACGGATAACATCAAGTACATCCGCCATAACAGCGCTTGCTGTCGGAAGTGCTCCTGCACCTCTACCGTAGAACATTACATCGCCAACGGCATTTCCCATTACGGATATTCCGTTATATACATCATCTATATTTGCAATGGAAGCCTGTGCCGGCACAAGGAAAGGAGCTGTGATACAGTAAATCTTTCCGTCCACATCTGCACATCTTCCAAGGAGCTTTATTCTGTAGCCGTACATTTCTGCCGCTGCAACATCCTGTGCAGTAATCGCTGTAATTCCCTCGCAGTGTACCTTTGATGGGTCAATGGCACTGCCGTATGCAAGGGATGCAAGAATGGAAATCTTTCTGCAAGTGTCAACACCTTCAACATCTGCCGCAGGATTCTTTTCGGCATAACCCAGTTCCTGTGCTTTTTTCAGTGCATCCTCAAAGGACCAGCCCTCTGCGAACATCTTTGTCAGTATGTAGTTTGTAGTACCGTTGAGAATACCGTCAACAGAGAGAATTCTGTTTGCGGATAGGCACTGCCACATAGGACGGATAATCGGAATACCGCCACCGACACTTGCCTCAAAGAGATAGCTTACGCCGTTTTCGCGTGCGATAGAGAGAAGCTCTGCACCGAAGTTTGCCACAACCTCTTTGTTTGAGGTTACAACACTCTTACCTGCCATAAGTGCTTTCTTTGAGAAGTCATACGCAGGGTGAGACCCACCCATTGTTTCTACTACGATAAGAACTTCCTCGTCATTAAGTATTTTTTCAAAGTCATCTGTGACTCTGTCTCCGAGAGGATGCTCCGGAAATTTACGAAGGTCAAGAATGTGTTTTACGTTGAGTTTTTCGCCGAAAAGTCGGTCAGACAAAGCCTGTGCGTTTTCCGAGATAACCTGTGCAACGCCACTCCCTACAACGCCAAAACCGAGAATTGCTATATTTATCATAGTATACAGTCCTTTCAAAGATGTTTTTGCTTCCCGAATCATTATATTCACAAAAAGCTGTGACCGTTCGGTGTGCTTTTAACAGTTACTGTGTATTATATCACAAAAATTTGTATATTTCAAGCGGTTCTGATAAAAAACATCAAAACCGCCGGAAATTTATCTTGTTTCAATTATTCTTCGTCAAGTGTTGCTACCTGCTCAGCCTGGATTGCTGAATCATATGAAATCATAGGAGCAACGTCCTTATTCTTAACCTTACGGTCAACATAGTTCTTTGTAATCTTAACAACAAGCGGAATCATAAATAGAACACCGATAAGGTTGGGTATCATCATAAGTCCGTTGAATGTATCGGAGATATCCCATGCAAGAGAAGATGTAAGAACCGCACCGAAGATGATTGTGATAACATGAATGATACGGAAGATTACAGTTGTCTTTGCACCAAAGAGATATTCCCAAGCCTTAGAGCCGTAATGTGACCAGCCGAGAACTGTTGTGAACGCAAAGAGGAACATTGCAACAGCAACAAATTTTGAACCTATATTACCCCAGGAGAATACTTCGTTAAATGCACCGCCTACGAGAGTTGCATCGGTAAAGCCTTTTGCGATTACACCTGTCTTTGCATTGAAAACACCACCGTTAAGTCCGCCTGATGTAAGTACAACGAGTGCTGTCATTGTACATACTACCATTGTATCTGCAAATACTTCGAAGATACCCCACATACCCTGTGTTACAGGTTCCTTAACACTGGAGTTTGAGTGAACCATAACAGAAGAACCAAGACCTGCTTCATTTGAGAACACACCACGCTTGAAGCCGTTTGTCATAGCAATAATAACTGCACCGATACCACCACCGACAAATGCTTCAGGAGCAAATGCATTTGCAAAGATAGCCTTGAATGCAGGGATAATTGCCTGGTAGTTAACACCAATGATAACAAGGCTTCCTGCAACGAAAAGAACAACCATGAAAGGAACTATCTTTTCTGCAACATTTGCGATTCTCTTAACACCGCCAAGAGTGATAATAGCTGTGAGAATCATGATAAGTACGCCGAGAATAATGTTGTAAAGAGAAATGTCGCCAAATACATTGATGCTTGAAAGTGCACGCACATCAAAAGCTGCAGCAACATTCGCAACAATCTTGTTTACCTGACCCATACTTCCAATACCAAAGGAAGCAAGCATTGTAAAGATACAGAAAAGGAACGCAAGAATCTTACCCGGCTTCTTAAGTGTTGATTCGCCCTGGTAATCCTTGTATGAGTAGCTTCCTAAACCATCCTGAAGGTAGTACATAGCACCACCGGACCATTCTCCGTTGCTGTTCTTACGTCTGAAATAAATACCGAGAACATTTTCTGCGTAGTTTGTCATCATTCCGAAGAATGCTGCGACCCACATCCAGAAAACAGCACCTGCACCACCAACGCATATAGCTGCAGCAACACCGGCGATATTACCTGTACCAACAGTTGCGGCGAGAGCTGTACACAATGCCTGGAAGGGAGAAATCTGCTTGTCTTTTCTGTGACTGATTACGTTCTTTGAAAACAACCTACCAATTGTTGACTTCCACCAAAGACCGATGTGTGATACCTGGAAAAACTTAGTAGCAAGAGTAACAAGGATACCTGTACCTATAAGAAGCACAAGACCAAAAATGCCCCAAACAACACCGTTAACGGAATTGTTAATGTTTTCCACCTGAGTTAAAAAGTTGCTCATGTTTTTTCCTCCTTAAAGAAAAAATAAAAAAAGTTACTGAATCATCAGTAACTCTGAAAAATAAACACATTACAGACATATATGCTTTGTTGTCTGCTCCGTCCTTTTGCCTGAGAGATTCGGTCTTTCAACCTTGCACCTTCGGCACCCACATTGTGCGGGATTCTCCAGAGTACCCTCCGTTTCCGGTTTTTAAAAATCCCGAAAACATCAATGGATGATTTAACAATTGCATATATCATATCACAAGTTTTTGGAAATTGCAATAGAAAAAACGAATTTTATAAATTTTGATGCAAAAGAACGGCACTTCACTGTTTTAAAGCGCCGTTTTTGTCGAATTTTGCCAAAAAACATTGGTCAAAAATTACATTTCCTCCAAAAAATCGCATATTTTTCTGAAAACTACTTTTGCATTTTTGCTGTTTTCCGTACCACAGGACAGCACACAAATTGTATACTCCGGTATGTCATGGGGATATACACCGCAAAACCAGCAGTTGAGTATCTCTTTTTCGTCACTGTATCTTCCGCTTTGTGCCGTAGCTGTTTTTCCTCCTGCGCTTTTATAGGTTGGCTTTGCCTCGACGCCAAGTCCGTTCTCAATACACTCTCTCATCATCAGTGAAAGTTTTTCTGTAGTTTCCTCACTCAGCACCATCGCTTTTTCACGGTTGCTGTAATTGCGAATAACATTATCTCCATCTGTTATCTTCAGGATTATCCCCGGCTGTACATAATTTCCCGTCACAGCGCAGGAAAACATTGTACACAGGCTCACTGGCGATACAAGCGTCTTACCCTGACCTATCGCAAGGTTTGCTGTATATCCGCTTTCTGACGATATTTCCGGTGAATATTCCGGAAGATTACAGCTATAGGAGAATATACCGTCAAGTGTACCGTTTTTCGAAAGTCCCATTTTTCTTGCTGTTTCAAGAATTATCTCGTCGCCGATAACAAGGGCAAGATTAATAAAATATGGGTTGCAGGACTGAGCATAGGCTTCTGTCATGGTAACCCTTCCGTGCCCCTCTCCATTATGACACGGCAGTATGTCTCCGTCTTCTGTTTCGATGCTTCCGGTACATTCATATTCAAGGTCATAAAACTTTTTGTCAAGCTCAAGAGCTGAAGCTGCAACAACGGTTTTAAATACAGAGCCGGGAGTAAAGCCCACAGTACATCTGTTTATAAGCTCTCCCCGACTGCTCTCTAGATAATCTGCAATCCTTTCTGTATCAAAGTCCGGTAAACTGACACAGGCAAGAATTTCACCTGTATTTGTGTTACTCACACATATCGCCCCTGATTCTATATATTTTTCCGCAATTTCGCGACAAAACTTCTGTATTTTCTTATCTATTGTAAGATATACTCCCGAAGTTTCGCTGTAACCCGTATCATATATGTTATTTCCTGTATTCTCAAGCGGAACTCCGGATACATCAGACATATACCTGTATATCACTTCCCCTGAAAAGTTTCCTGAAAGAAGTGTATCAAAATGCTTTTCAATCCCTGCCACACCCACACCTTCCGAATTGGTGTAGCCTACAATATGCGGTGCGGATATTGTTTTTTCTTCATATATAGGATATGAATATACCCCTTCAAGACCGCATCCTGTATTTGCAGTAACTGTAAAGGGTACGCCGGTCAGCAGTTTATCATATATCTGAGACTGTGAATAATTGGATATTAAAGAAATATCCTCAGCTGTTTTTATAAGATCAGAACAACCTTTTGGGTTTACTGCAAGAATATAACCCTTCTGATATTTGTTGAGATATTCTCCGTTTCTGTCGTATATAAATCCCCGTCTTTCGGCGACAGTTATCTTTCTTGAATACTGTCCGGAAAGTACCTTTGCCGCCTTATCCTCAAAGGTAACTGAATAAAGCCGGAATATTACAAACACAAACATTGTCATAATAAGTATATACAAAACCGCAATAGACTTTTTGTGACTCACATTTTCACCTACCTTCCTAAATAATTTTTCCTAAATATAACATATTATTCCTATTTGTTCTTTCATTCTTAACAAAAGCGTGTTATAATAGTCTATATATAATGTGGTATTATTTGCCGAAATAGGAGTTGCAGGAGATTAAAATGCAGGAATTACTTAACTTTTCCAAGACCTTTATACAGGAGCACATAACAGAAAACTCGGTTGTTGCGGACTTCACAATGGGTAACGGACACGACACACAATGGCTCTGTTCGCTGGCAAAGAACGGATACGTTTACGCCTTTGATGTACAGGAGCAGGCTGTAAACAACACGCGAGAACGACTTCTTGAATGTGGCTACAACAACTTTGAGCTTATACTTGACAGTCACGCGAACTGCGAAAAATATATAAAAGGCGAGATTGACGCCGGAATGTTCAATCTCGGCTGGCTTCCCGGTGGTGATAAGAGTATTCATACACTCAGAGAAAGTACAATCCCTGCGGTTTTTTCTGCAATAAAGCTTCTTCGCAAGGGCGGTCTTATTACCATAAACGTATATCCGGGACACGCAGAGGGAAAATGCGAGGGCGAGCTTCTTATGCAGGAGCTTTCCGCACTTTCAAAATTTGAATACTGCGTTTTTGTATTCAGACTTGTAAACTCACCGGAAGCACCGTTTATTATAGGAATCGAAAAATATAACAAGTAATATATACATTGAAAGGAAATCTGATATGGGATTTTTTGATAAACTAAAAGAGGGTCTTACAAAAACCAAAAATGCGATTTTTAATCAGGTAAATGATATTTTCAGAAGCTTTGTCAAGGTTGATGAGGAAATGCTTGAGGAGCTGGAAGAAATCCTTATTGCCGCCGATGTGGGCTTTGCCGCAACGGAGGAAATAATTGATACACTTCGAGAAAGAATAAAGGACGAAAGAATAAGCGAGCCTGAAGATGCAAAAAAAGCTCTTATGGAAATACTTGTGGATATGATTGGCGAGGGCGAGCCTTTAGAGCTTGATACAAAGCCTGCCGTTATTCTTGTAATCGGTGTCAACGGTGTTGGAAAAACCACCTCTGTTGCAAAAATTGCAAACTGTCTTAAAAATGACGGAAAAAAGGTTCTTCTTTGTGCTGCGGATACCTTCAGAGCAGGGGCTATCGAACAGCTTCAGATACGGGGCGACAGAGCAGGAATTGAAGTAATAAAGCATAATGAGGGCAGTGACCCTGCAGCAGTTGTCTTTGATGCTGCAAGGGCAGCAAAGGCAAAGGGCGTGGATGTTCTTATTGTTGATACAGCAGGAAGACTTCACAACAAAAAGAACCTTATGAATGAGCTTGCAAAAATAGACCGTGTTATCGAAAGAGAGCTTCCGGGAAGTGCTAAAGAGACACTTCTTGTGCTTGATGCTGTAACAGGTCAGAATGCGGTAAATCAGGCAATAG
>JAFWWX010000090.1 GCA_017517985.1 Clostridia bacterium
CATCAGGTGCTACTCTTTTACCAGTCAGAGGATCTGTGTAAACTGTAACCGGCTTATACTCCCCTGACTTTTTAGAAACAAGAGCCAATTCCTCCGATAGTGTGCCGGCAGAAGAACTGACCGTTCGGTTTTTCTTTTGCATGTTGTAATCAGATAGTGCGTTTACTCTGCATCTGCACCTCCAACCGTTTGGAGGGTAAAAGCTCTGCCAAAACGGATCGTCATATCTATAAACAAGTCCGTTAAGCATTGCGTGTTCAGGTCGTGTCGAGGCATCCATAACCGCTACATATTCCCAATACGGTCGATTATCCACATTCTCGTATTGAGTTTTATATCTTCCTGTTTGATAAGCAGTTTGCATATTTACGGAATAAATCGTTTTCAGGCGGTACATTGAGCCAAGCTGAACTTTTTCTGCGACACCCTGACTATCAACCACTATCTGCTCTCCCCACCAACCTTTCTTTTGAAGAGTTGGTTTGAGTTCCTTTGAAAATTCTCGGAATGTTTTTCCCTCTGTAAGTGCTTTTTCAAGAGCAGAACGGATGTCTTTTAAGATGTCCTCTCGCATTGCTTTTGCGACTGTGAAAGATTTTTTATGTGCATCTTGCCATAATTCGTACCAGTCCCATGAGAACTTATTGTTCTTTTTTCTAAAATACTTTATAGCCATCGCAGGAGCGAGTTTAAATAATGATTTTAATTGAATCATCAGTAGCGTACCCCCAAGAAGTCTAAAACTCTGCCACAGCCTAATTGGTTGATACAATAATCGTGCAACTTCGGATGTGTTTCTCTCATTTTTTCAAATTTATTCGGGGATTTTTCACAATGCACACCGAACATACAGAACATACATCCTGTGCGATCAACTTTTGTCGTGTAATATTTCCCTTTACTGTCTTGCAAGATGCCTCCATAAACGGAACAGTAAGGAACATCAAACTCTTTTATGTACTGATAAATGTCCTGTTCAGTCCAAAAACCAAGAGGTGTTGATGCCGGCCGATCGGAATTAAAAGAATTGCATCCTTTTTTAAGATATTCCGTTTTTCTTAAGTTACTTTCTGCCGCCATTGTTGCAATAAATGGTTTAAGTCCTGATTCTTTCTCAAACTTCTTTGCAGGAGTCTTCTTCATAACCTGACAACATTTCGCTGAGATTGGAATGTCGCTATCTCGGAGGAATTGCCATTTAGCCATACAATAATGAGTGCCATATCTTTTTACATAATCGCTATTTGGATCAAACTTCTTTTTTGTATATCCGTCAGGATTCCTACGGCTTTCTTCGATAACTTTTGCGACCTCTTTACTAATAACAGGATAGCCATATTGTTCCAACACTTGTTTGAATGTAATTTTAGGTCGGATTGTGATTGTGTTTTCGGTTTGTTTTACAAACTGACGGACTTCAGGATATTCAAGTCCTGTGTCCACAAAAACCGCAGGAACTTCAGGATAAAGAGAACGGACAAGATGTAACAGAACGGTTGAATCCTTTCCGCCGGAGAAAGATACATAAACTTTGCCGTCAAAATGCTCATAAAATTGCTTAATTCTGTTTTTTGAAAGCTCAATTTTTAAATGTAAAGGCAAACTCTGCCGTTGTTTTAGAAAGTTTCTCTTCATTGCGTATTCTTCAGGGGAAATGGATGCCATAATTAATCCTCATCAAGTCCATCTGCTCTACCCTGTAATTCGCACAGGAATAAAGCCTTTTGTATCGTCTCTTCAAATTTTTTACTTTGCAGGTTCTTATCTGTGAGTAATTCAAAGGCTTCCTCGTAATTCTCACAACTTTCAAATAAATCTATAAGTGGCGCAAGCATATTTTGAGATTGTTTATTCAATTCGCCCTCTGTTATGAATTTATACAAATTCTCAATCTGTGCTTGTCCGGGGAGAAGATGTTCTTCTTGTTCGCTGAATTGTTTAAAGTTAGGATTTACAGGAATAGCATCTTCTCTGATATCAAAGTCCTCTTCTTCCAAGCCATAGGTTTTAATAAAATATTCCTTTGTAAATTTGACACCTGTGTCGGAGAGAATTTTATCTCGTTGAGCCAAAGTTAAATCAACATCTTCAGGCTCGTAAAGTTCAAAAACAGGGACTTCTGCGTTTGCAAAATTGATTTCATAAATCCATTGAATTAACTGATTTACAGTCTTTTCAACCAGTTTTTTATCTGCATCAATGATGTCCTGTCTGACAGCCATATGCGTGTTTGATGCGGCATAACTTCCTGTCGCACCAATTTCAGTAGTAAGTGTTTGCCCAAGAATTGCCTTTGATATTTCTGAATTCATCTTATCGATGAGTTTTTCAAATATCTCAGCAGAGGATGATTTATTTGCCTCTTGAATTTCTACAGATGAATCATCAGGAATAACTGCAATGGCATCTTGGATCATCTCTTCTAATAAATCAGCAAGATTGTCAGTCTCTTCTTTTGTTGCTCCACGAGGGTGCTTGCCTATAAGATGAGGGATTCCGTATTTTTCAGTAAATACTACCCAAAATTTAAGACCACCTTTCTTAAATGTTACCGGCCAAAAAACACGAGATAGAACTCTTTCTCCATAAGGGTTGTCGTAACTTGGATTATTTTGAGGACATAAGAACTTTTTAGGAGGTAACTCTTCTCCCCAAAAGTGTTCTTTGGTTCTGAATTTTAGAAGATTCTCTTCATCAAAACAGAACCATTCAGAAGGCTTTGCTTTTAATTCAAATGGTAAAACATAATTGCCAACCTTACCCCACATAATCTCTATGGGTTGAAAACCAAATAATGTCGCATCTAAAATGTCATTAATCAGTTTATGTATATCAAGTTTTTTAAGTACATCTTCAACCAATTCGGCATCTTTTGCCTTATCCAAGCCTCTGTTTATTTCCCATTCAAGAGATAAAACACCGGCTTTTCTTGATTGAATACACGCAAAAACGTGTGGATCACAAAATAATTCTCTGTAAATTTTTACATCTTTGCCTTGCTTGCGTAGAACGATATCAGGATCGGGTAAATATGAACCTAATGAATAAAAATTTATACTTCGTTTTCGAGTTGCAATTTCATCTGATAATTTTTTTGCCATAATTTTTTCCTTTTAAGGTGATGTTAAATGTTCGTTAAAACCTTTTTAAATTCTTTTAATTTTAATTTTTAGGGGTTGGTGCAATAACATGTGAGTCAAATTAATTTAAGAGCCCTTAAAAGTCTTTTACGAGTTTTAAGGTTTCAAATTTTTGTCTTGATGAAATATGTATTTCACCAGTTCCGTTTCCGGCGGCATGCAGTGCAAGTGCCAATGCCCAAAAGCGGTCAGCGTGTCCGTTGTCTGAACGGTCAGCATCAAAACGGATATTGTTTGCAGTTGTTGTTATTCTGCGAATTGAGTGTAAGTCCTCTCTAATTTCGTGTTGTTTAGGAATAAAGACAGTTCTGTTTTCAAAGTGGGTACGGAGGCAATATGCCATTTCCTCTTTGATTCTGTTAGTAAACATAATCGGCTCAACTCTGTATTTGCCGAATTTTATTTGTGCATTTTCGGATAATTGCATCCCGATCCCGGTCGAATCAGGACAGCATCTTCTGAATGGTTTGCAGGATAACACTTCCGATAAAATTTCTTCTTGTTTATGAAATGGCATTTTAACAAGTTCAATAACACTTCGGGTGTATAAAATATTTTCTAATTTTTCTAACACCCAAATTACAGTTAAATCCTTTTTACGACCGACATCCATTCCGACAAACATATCGTTTTTGATTTCAGATAACGGTCTTAAAATATCATCCAACTCGCAGGTTGAAATAAGGTCATAAGGTAAAAATGCACAAGCCTCATCAACCGCTATACAACAATACTCTTGCAACCAAGTATATTCATCAAAACAGTTGTCTTCTTCATTTTTCATCCACTCCTGTTGTTCTTCCGGGGTGGTTTTTCTTTGGTAAATTCTATCAACAAGACCTTCTGAAACAGCAAGCTGAATTGGTGTTTTATGATGCGACCATTTTAGTTTACCTTTCAAAACCTGATCTATAAACTTGTAATATAAGCAATTTTGTCCGTTATGAGTAGATAAAATTCTTAAAGGATAACCCCAAGTTATACAAGGGCGTGCCGCTTTCCAAAGCTCTTCGGGATTATTATGAAAAGCGAATTCATCTAAAACAACTTTCCCACCTTTAGAACGGAAGCCTTTTGGATTAGATGAAAGAGCGTGTATTTTTGTACCGTTTGAAAATTGAATAACAAAGGCTTTTATATCTTTGTCGTTATCAATAATCACTTCACCCAACCTTTTAGCGGTGATGTGGAACAATTTAACCCATTGTTCGCAGTAATCAATATATTCTTTAGCGGCAGATTCGTCAGCTGATGAAAACCAAACAGCAGGGACTGTTTTATTAACACAATCCCTGACATCTTCGTAGCTTTGAACGTATGTCGCACCAATACGGCGTGACTTCTCCCAAATTTTTATTTTTGATTTATCGTTAAGCCATCTTTCTTGATAGGGTAAAAAATAATTATTCTTCACTTGATTTCATCCCTAAAATTTCAGTTTCAATCAACTTCACAAAGTCAGGTGTAATTCCTTTGTTCTCTTCTTTTGCAGGTTTATTTATTACACCATCTTCGTACTCTTTGATTTTGGTAATAAGCGGAAGCATTTTTGTAAATGCAAACATTCTGCCGGGATCAACTTTTTCATTATTGTCGATGTCATATTCAATAGAGGTCATAAGTTTTCGGGCAAAGTTGTAAAGCTCTTCGTGGAACATTGTTTTTGTACTTAAATATTGTTCCTTTTTTAAATCCCACTTATGATCCGTCTTCCATCTGCGGATGGTTCTTTCATTTACACCGACTTTTTGAGCAACCTCTTCAATAGTAAGTTGATCTACAACATAGAGCCGTTCTGCATTAGACAATAAAACCTCATTCTTAGTCAAAGTAATCCTCCAACTTTTGAATTTTAGTATTTAGAGTCTGCATTTCCCCGAACACCTCTTGAAGTCGATTAAAAGCAACGGATGCCTTTTCGACTTCAAGTTTTAAAGTGTCTTCTTCAAAGGGGTTCAACAATGAACGAATTAGTATAACAAGACCTGCCGCCTCCGTATCAAGATGTTTAAATTTAGATTTAGCCTCGGACAGTTGTCCTTTTAGTTGAATTCTCTCAATATCCATTAGCCTGAAATCTCTCTTTTTAATACGGGACACCAAACATTTGAATCGATTTTACTTTCGATTCTTGATAGCACAGTTGCGCTATATTGGTTTGTTTCAACCAAATCTTTTAAGATCTCAAAATTGTTCGCAATGATTTTTTCAAAGGTTTTCACTTGAGCGTTGTGGTAAATGTACCAAATAACAAAAATCACCGCAGGGAATCCAATACTCTCAAATAGCTTTAACATAATAGATGTTTCCATAATCATTCCTTTCCAAAACGAAAGAGAAAAGAGGCTTTTCGCCTTTTCTTTTACTTCAAAGATAACTTCTGCGACTTGTATTTTTCAACTTGTCGTTGCAAGAGATTATTTCACTTGTGTTCGGATTAGAAAAAATCTCTTGCCATTGCAATTTGAGAGTGATTTGCAATGGCGATTATACTGCCATCAGAAAAAGAAAAGTTTATTACACAAAAATGATGGAGAGTTTTATGAAGTATTTTGAGGTTTTTAAAGCCGGAAACTACCCACAGGGAAAATTTACAAAGGAAGAGGTGCAAGAACTTGCCAAGAATTATGATCCGAGTTTTTGCGAAGCACCTATTACTTTGGATCACGAACAGAAGGGGCCGGCTTATGGTTGGGTTGATAAATTAAAAGAAGAAGACGGAATGCTTAAGGCTTCTTTTAAAGATTTATCAGACGATTTAAAAGAATTTGTTAATAAGGGTAAGTATAAAAAAATATCTGTTGAAATATACAGAGAGTTAGAAGGTAAAAAGCCATATTTAAAGGCTGTTTCTTTCTTGGGTGCATCAATCCCTCAAGTAAAAGGAATGGAGCCGGTTGAATTTAAAGAAGGAGAATCAGAAACCTATATCTTTGAAACACAAACAGAAGATGAAACAGAGACCGAAGATATAGAAGAATTAAAAAATACAATCGCTGATTTAAAACAACAGGTCGCTGATTTTAAGGAAAAAGCACAAAACAAAGACACAATAAAAGAATTAAAAACGCAGGTCAAAAATTTAAATATTGAACTTGCAAAATTTAAAGATCAGGCGGCAGGAAAAGATGAACTTGCAAAGAAATTGCAAGACTTGGAAAACACCATAAGAGATAAAGATTTTAACGAGTTTATTGACTCTCAAATCTCTGCCGGTGTTTTAACTCCTGCTAATAAAGATGCTGTTTTAAATATTTTACAGGATTTGGATAACGTAAAAAAGTTTGACGAATCCTCTAACAGCATCGATAAGTTTAAAACATTCATCTGCGCATTACCGAAGCAAGTTGAGTTTGATGAAATTGCACAAAAAAATGCAAAGAAAAAGACTGAAGACGATCTAAAGTATGCTGATGCAGATGAGGAAAGTTTAGAGATATTCAAACAGGCACAGTCTATCGCCCAAGAAGAAAATATCTCATTTCGTGAAGCACTATTAAAGATTAAGGAGGTATAAATGGGGCGTTTAGAAGAATTAAGAATTAATGCCTATTTGTCCGAAGTTGCACGAGGATACAGTAATAATTCATTTATTGCTGAAAGTTTATTTCCTGTAATTAGTTCGGATTTGGAGAAAGTGGATATCTTTGAATTTAACAAAGAGGCATTCCAAGTTTATGATACAGAACGTGCAATTAGAGCTAATTCAAATGTAATTAGTCCTAAAGGATTTAAAAAGCATACAACAACCCTTACAGAACACGACTTGGCTTATCCGATTGATTACAGAGAAGAGGAAGAAGCTCGTAAAATCAAATTGCAAGTACACGCAACAAATGTTGTAACACAGGGACTTTTATTGAAACTTGAAACACAATGTGCCGCATTAGCACAAGATCCGACTAAGTATCCTGCAACAAATAAAATTGCTTTATCCGGCACAAGTCAATTTACACATAAAGACTCCGATCCTGTAGGTGTAATTGATGATGCAAAGGATGCAATTTCAAGACAAATCGGTCAAGATCCAAACACTCTCGTTATGGGACAAGAAGTATGGGAATCATTGAAAAGGAATGAATCTCTGAAAGGTTTGATTGCTAATTCAACAAATAAAATCGTAACTCTTGATTTATTAAAAGAGTTCTTTGAAGTTGAAAATATTGTCATCGGAAAGGCGATTTATTCAAATGCAAGCGACCAGTTTGAAAGAGTATGGGGAAACAATATCATCCTTGCTTATGTTCCAAAACTTAATGCAAGAACTGAATACGATCCTGCTTTTGCTTACACTATCCGCAAAAAAGATGCTCTTCAAATTGATGAGTACGAAAAAGAAGGAAACAAAGTCCGCTACATTCGTGCGACTGATATTTACACCCCATTCCTCGTTGGTGCAGAAGCCGGTTATTTAATCTCAAATGTAAACGGAACAAAAGGAGGTAACGGTGGCAACTAAAAAATACAAAGTCAAAAATACAAACATCCTGCACAACGGTGATTTATATAAAATCGGCGATGTAATTGAGCTTGACGATAAACAAGCTACAAAATTGCAAGATGTATTAACTGTGGTAAAAGAAACCTCCACAACAAATAAAAATCAAAACAAAACAAAGACAGAAAACTCTGAAAAATCAGGAGGTGAAAATGGCAAATAAACTATATAAACCTTTATTGATTGATTCTGTGCTTGCAACTGCTGACCTACCAAAACAAAGATTTATTTCTTTTAATGGCGCAGTTTCAGGAGTCGGAGAAAAAGCCTACGGTATTTGTGATGTTGAAACCGAATCAGGTCAGTATGCACCAGTTGCAACAACAGGAATTTTACTTGTTGAAGCAGGTGGCACAATAACTGTCGGAGCAGAAATCACATCAGATGCCAACGGTAAAGCAGTCACTTTAGGTGATAATCAAAAATCAAATGGTTATGCTCTCGATGACGGAGCAAATGGTGATGTCATTAGAATAATCAGAGGCATTTAATGTCTTTCTACTGTACCCCCGAAGATATTGAAAAGCAAGTTAGTACACATACCCTTATCCAGCTAACTAATGACAACCCCAATCAGGAAACTGTCGATACGGTTGTCTGCGAGGAAGCACTTATCTACTCCTCTACCCTTATTGATGGTTATTTAAGGGGAAAATACACACTACCCTTAAATAACCACTTTCCTTTATTACGGATAATTGCGATTGATTTAAGTATTTATCGCCTTTATTCAAGAAGAATTTATACAGATATTCCTGAATCAGTTGCGCAAGCCTACAAAAACGCAATTAAAACATTGGAAGATCTTAAAAAGGGAATAATAAGCCTGCAAACAGAAGAGGAATCGAGTGTCAGGACTTCAGGGGAATACAGAACAAATAAAACAGAAGCAGACAGGTTATTTAATAAGCGAGTAATGAATTTTGAGTATTAGGGATATTGAGAATTCAATAATTCAATATTTAAAAGATAAATTCCCACAGTTTTTAGTTCAGGGGTTTCCTGAAAAACCGCAAGAATTTATATTACTACATCCTGTCGGTGCAATACTCGTACATTACAGAGGTGGGAATTATTCTCAAACAGATGCAATCAATTTTATTTCCCAAGATAAAAATCTCAATTTTGCAATAACTGTCGTTACAAGAAACCTGCGCAATAACAACGGAGCTTATGAAACCCTCGATAAAGTTAAGCAATATTTATGTGGATATAAAATCCCCGAATGCACAAAATTAACCCCAAACAAAGAAGGCTTTATATCTGAAACAAACGGTATATGGCAGTACGAAATAGAATTTAGACTCTCTACCCCAAGTATAGAAGAAATGGAGGAAATATAATGCCTGCAAGTTTTTTACATGGCGTTGAAACAATAGAAATTGAAAAAGGTGCAAGAACGATTAAAACCGTTAAAACGGCAGTAGTCGGACTTGTAGGAACAGCACCGATAGATGATGTTGATGCTGAATTCAGAACAGTAAACGAGCCAACGCTTATATTAAATGAAATTGATGCCGTTAAATATTTCGGCTCACCTAAAAATGGTTATACAATACCTCAAGCACTACAAGCAATTTTCGATCAGGGCGCAGGTGTTGTAATTGTTGTAAATGTATTTGATCCATCTAAACACGAATCTGTTTCAGATGTGTTAAAAGCAGATATTATTGGTGGCGTTGATCCAATAACAGGAAAAAGAACAGGCATGAAAGCCTTTGAGGACTGCTATTCCCTATTTGGATATTTCCCTAAAACTATAATAGCTCCTGTATATTGTGAAGAAACAGCCGTTGTATCAGCACTAAAAACTATATGCGATAAAATCCGAGCAATCGGATTAGTTGATGCTCCTGTTGGTGCGACAGTTCAAGATGTTATAACAGGTCGTGGTGCACAGGGAACAATAAACTTTAATATTGCCTCCGATAGAATTGTCTTGTGTTATCCCCACCTTAAAGTATATGACTCTAAAACAGATTCAGATGTTTTAGAGCCATATTCTCAAAGATTGGCCGGAGTAATTGCCGC
>JAFWWX010000091.1 GCA_017517985.1 Clostridia bacterium
AATATGAATTCTCGTTATACCGATTCGCTTTGAACCTGATTCTGTTTCAATATCAAGATAACCGTGTTCGCACAAAGGCAGGTCAAACTGACTGATCTGATATGCTTTTGGAAGGTCGGGATAAAAATAATTTTTTCTGTCTTGCTTTGAAAAGTTTGCTATTTTGCAGTTTGTTGCAAGTCCTGCTTTAACTGCATATTCGACAACCTTATCATTTAAGACGGGCAGCGTTCCAGGCAAGCCCATACATACCGGACAGGTATGGCTGTTAGGTTCTGCTCCAAAGCTTGTTTCACAATTGCAGAAAATCTTTGTTTTTGTTTTGAGTTCGACATGAACCTCAAGACCTATTACCATTTCATACTCTTTAGCCATTACTTTGACACCTCCTCTAAAACAGCAGCAGCTCTGTACAGCATCTTTTCGGAAAATGCAGGACCTATAAGCTGTGCTCCTACGGGCATATTTCCTTCACCCCTGCCGCACGGTACGCTGATTGCAGGAACACCCGCGATATTAACCGGAACACTATAAGCATCTCCCATATACATTTCAAGCGGATTTTTACTTTTCTCACCAAGCTTATATGCAACAGTAGGTGCTACGGGCGATAAAATGAAATCACACTTTTTAAAGCTGTTTTCAAAGTCATTCATTACAATACTTCTGATTTGCAATGCTTTTTTATAATACGCATCATAATATCCCGATGAAAGAGCAAAGGTTCCAAGCATAATTCTCCTTTTAACCTCTTTTCCAAAGCCTTCACTGCGGCTCTTTTTGTAAAGGTCATGGATATTCTCAAAGCAGTCTGTTCTGTATCCATAACGAACTCCATCAAAACGGGATAAGTTTGACGAAGCTTCTGCAGAAGAAATAATGTAGTAAGCCGCAAGTGCGTTATCAATTGACGGCATTGAAATATCTACGATTTCTGCGCCCTCGTTTTTCATTCGCTCCGCTGCTTCAAATACAGCAGTTTTAACATCGTGCGAAATACCCTCACCAAAAAATTCTTTAGGCAGTCCGATTTTCATTCCCTTTATACCTTTTCCAATATCCCCGGTAAAATCGTCCTGACTTTTATAAATGTTGGTAGCATCTCTTTTGTCTGCGCAGGAAATTGCACTTAAAACAATGGCATTGTCTTTTACGGTAGAAGTAAGCGGACCAATCTGATCGAGTGATGATGCAAACGCAACAAGTCCGTATCGTGATACCGTTCCGTATGTCGGTTTCATACCTACAACACCGCAAAATGATGCAGGCTGACGGATGGAACCACCTGTATCAGAGCCAAGAGTAAATGCCGCTTCCTTTGCCGCAACACAGGCAGCACTTCCACCCGAGCTTCCGCCCGGCACACGGGTAATATCAGCCGGATTTTTCGTTGTCTTAAATGCTGAGTTTTCCGTTGTAGAACCCATTGCAAACTCGTCCATATTAAGTTTTCCAAGAATAACTACATCTGCCTTTTTCAGCTCTTCTATAACGCACGCATCATACGGAGGAATGTAGTTTTCGAGCATTTTTGAAGCACAGGTTGTTTTTACTCCTTTTGTACAAATGTTATCTTTGATTGCACACGGAATACCGGCAAGCGGTTCAAGGCTTTCGCCGGAGAGTCTCTTTTTATCAACCGCTTCTGCCTTTTTCAGTGCGGTTTCAAAGTCGGTTGTAATATAAGCTCCTATCTCGGAATCTGTATTTTCTATTTGAGCAATATAAGCATCTGTAAGTTCTCTGGATGAATATTCACCTTTCTTTAGCGATTCTATATGCTCCGAAACACTTCTTTTTATTAAATCTAAACTCATAATTCTGCCCTCCGTCTTAATTTTCTACCACACGGGGAACTGTGATATATCCGTCTGTTTTTGTTGGAGAAGCTGCAAGAAGCTCATCTCTCTCCACATTATGAATAATTACTTCATCATCGTGAAAAACATTGCTTATCGGAATAAGATGTTCCTTCGCCTTTATATTTGATGTATCAACCCTTGTGATTGTATCTGCAAATGCTATGATAGAATTCATATCCTCTGCGTAGCTTATTTTATCTTCATCTGTAAGGTACAGACATGCAAGGTTTGCTATATTTTCAACATCAATTGTGATTTCTTTTTCTTTCTTTTGTTCCGACAATGCAGAATTTTCTTCCGCCTGTACAGCTTCTGTAAGACCAAGTACATCAAGCTGAGCTTTATCTACAAAATCAGGTGCTCCGGTAAGGGGACAAGACGCATCCTTAATCTTCGGAAAAGCAATAATATCACGAAGAGAATCGGCGCCAACCATAAGCATTACAAAACGGTCAAGTCCAAATGCAAAACCGCCGTGCGGTGGAGTTCCGTATCTGAAAGCATTTACCATAAAGCCAAAACGCTCATCAATTGTCTTTTTGTCAAACCCCAAGGCTTCAAACATTTTCTCCTGCACACGTCTGTCGTGAATTCTGATTGAACCTGAACCAAGCTCGATTCCGTTAAGCACTACATCGTATGCTTGTGCCCTCACTCTTCCGGGATCTGTCGTAAGATACTGTACATCCTCCGGATATGGCATTGTAAACGGATGATGTGTCGCAACATATCTATTTTCCGCTTCGGAATATTCAAACTGCGGAAAATCAATTACAAACAGGAATTTATAATCATTTTTTCTGCGCAGTCCAAGCATATCACCCAAATCAAGTCTGAGTCCGCCAAGCGTTCTTCTCACAACATCAAGCTTATCAGCACAAAACAGTATAAAGTCACCGGGCTTTGCTTTGACAGCATCAAGCAATTCTTTCATTTCATCTTCAGTAAAATATTTTGTGAGAATAGAATATATTTCTCCGTTTTGCTTATATGCAATCCATGCCATACCCTTTGCACCGTAGCCCATTGCTTTTTCGGTTAAATTCTCAATGGTTGAACGTGTAAAGTCTGCCTGTCCGGTTACACATATCGCTCTTACATAGCCACCGCTTTGTGCAACCTTTTTAAACACGCTGAAGGAACATTTTTTTGCAATATCCGTAACATCAACAATCGGCAACTCAAATCTGATATCAGGCTTATCCGAGCCATATACATCCATCGCTTCCTGCCAGGTCAGGCGCGGAAAGTCATAATGTATTTCCTTTCCCGTTGTCTCTTTATAGATATACTTAAACATTTTTTCAAGATGATTTAAGATATCTTCCTG
>JAFWWX010000092.1 GCA_017517985.1 Clostridia bacterium
ATAAAAAGAAAGAAAAGAAAGAAACGCAGTTATAAAATGTTTAAATTGTGGAAATATAAATTTGGCACTGTATAAATAAGACAGCAAAATGGCATAATACTTTAAAAATCTGTCATTTTGATAACAGAAAGGAAAGAATTTATTTATGAGTGAAAAAAACAATGCCTTTGGAGTATTGCAAAGGGTAGGCCGTTCGTTTATGCTACCTATTGCCCTGCTCCCTGTTGCAGGTCTGCTTCTCGGTGTGGGAAGCTCCTTTACAAATCCTACCACTCTTGAAACGTATGGGCTGACAAACATAATATATGAGGGCGGTTTCCTTTATACACTTCTTGATATTATGAGCAAAACAGGAAGCGTTGTATTTGACAACCTTGCACTGCTTTTTGCAATGGGTGTTGCTATCGGTATGGCAAAACGTGAAAAAGAGGTTGCAGCTCTTTCGGGCGCTATCGCATACCTTGTTATGAATGCCGCAATAAGCACACTTATTACAGCTAAGGGTGGTGTTGAAGCTATGGCTGTTAACTCCACAACCACATCTCTTGGTATTACAACCTTGCAGATGGGTGTTTTCGGCGGTATCGTTGTGGGACTTGGAGTTGCGGCACTGCACAACAGATTCTATAAAATCAGGCTACCAAAGGTTTTATCCTTCTTTGGCGGTACAAGGTTTGTTCCCATTATCAGCAGTATTGTATTTTTGCTTGTGGGCATCCTTATGTTCTATGTGTGGCCTATAGTACAAAGCGGAATTGCACAGCTTGGAAATCTTGTTCTTGCCTCAGGCTATGCCGGTACCTGGATATACGGTATAATTGAGCGTGCACTTATTCCCTTTGGCCTTCATCACGTTTTCTATATGCCCTTCTGGCAAACAGAGCTTGGGGGTGCTATGATAATTGACGGTATAACCGTACAGGGTGCGCAGAATATATTCTTTGCAGAGCTTGCATCCAAGGCAACAACTCAGTTCTCGGTTTCCGCAACAAGATTTATGTCCGGCAAATTCCCCTTTATGATATTCGGTCTTCCTGCGGCGGCATATGCGATGTACAGATGTGCAAAGCCTGAGAAACGAAAACTTGTCGGCGGTCTTCTTTTGTCCGCAGCTCTGACAGCTATGCTGACAGGTATCACAGAGCCTATTGAATTTACTTTCCTCTTTGTAGCGCCGATAATGTATGCTGTGCACTGTGTTCTTGCAGGTCTTTCATATATGCTGATGCACATTTTCAATGTAGGTGTTGGTATGACCTTCTCCGGCGGTATTATTGACCTTACACTTTTTGGAATCCTGCAGGGGAATGCGAAAACAAACTGGATATGGATAGTAATTGTGGGACTTGTGTATGCTGTTGTCTACTATCTTGTCTTCACATTCCTTATAAAAAGATTTAATTTCAAAACTCCCGGTCGTGAAGATGATGACGAGGAAACAAAGCTGTACACCAGAGAGGACTACAACAAGAAAAAAGGCGGTGGCGAACAGGGAGCAAGAGTAAACTCCAAGGATGCCGCAAGCGCACTTATTCTAAAAGGTCTTGGAGGAAAAACCAATATTTCCGACCTAGACTGCTGTGCAACAAGACTTAGAGTTACGGTGCATGACCCTGAAAAAGTAACAGACGGACTTCTTCGACAGAGCGGTGCATCCGGTGTTATACGCAAGGGCAAAGGTATACAGATAGTATATGGTCCGCAGGTTTCGGTTGTAAAATCCCATCTTGAGGATTATATGGATACACCCGAATCGGATAACCTTGAAGATGTAAATGTAACAACGGAGCAGAAAGAAGAAGCACAACAAAAAACACATAATGGTCCTATTACACTGTATTCGCCCTTAAAGGGCAGAATCTGTGAGCTTTCAAAAATACCTGACGAGGCCTTTGCCAGCGGTATACTCGGAAAAGGTATTGCGATAGAGCCTTATGACGGAAAGGTATATGCCCCCTGTGACGGAGAAGTATCAAATGTATTTGAAACAAAGCACGCAATAAACATTGTGTCTGACAGCGGACTTGAAATTCTCATTCACATCGGACTTGACACAGTAAATCTTGAGGGCAGGTTCTTTAAAAGTCATGTTGAAAACGGCGACAAAATCAAAAAGGGTGACCCGCTTTTATCCTTTGACATTGAAGCAATTAAAAAGGCAGGCTACAACACGGTAACTCCCATAGTAATACTCGGCTGTGACGAGGATACAAAAATAGCTGTAACTGCAAAGGGCGACGCTGTACCGGGTCAGAAAATAATGGATATAAGGTAAGTAAGGAGTACCGGATGAAGAGCTTTAGTTATGTAATTAAGGATAAAGTCGGAATCCACGCAAGACCGGCAGGACTTCTTGCAAAGGAAGCAAAAAACTTCAAAAGTGAGATTATAATTGAAAAAGATGGAAAGTATGTCAATGTGCAAAGGCTTATGCAGGTTATGGGTATGGGCATAAAGTGCGGTGACACGGTAAATGTCAAAATAAACGGCATAGACGAAGAAGATGCAGCGCGTGCAATGGAAAGCTTCTTTAGTCAGAATCTCTGAAAACAGTAAAAAGGGGCGGTGGAAATGCTGAAATTCCTCGGAAAAGGTGTATACGGTGCTATAGCCTTTGGCAAAGCATCGGTTATTAAAAAAAAGGAAACGGAAATCTGCCGTTACGAAATATCAGATATAAAAGCGGAATTTTTGCGGCTTTCAGAGGCAAAGGACAAGGCAACTGCACAGCTTTCGGAAATATACGAAAAGGCTCTGCGTGAAGTTGGCGAGGATAATGCAAGGATCTTTGAAACCCATATGATGATGCTTGAGGATGAGGATTACAACGAATCAATCCGGAATATTATTGAAACAAGGAATGTCAATGCGGAATATGCGGTTTTTGTCACCGGAGAAAATTTCTCGGAAATGTTCTCATCGATGGAGGACAGCTATATGCAGGCAAGAGCAGCAGATGTAAAGGATATCTCAATGCGTCTTTGCGACTGTATGACAGGTGGCAGAATAAAGGAAACTCTGCCGACAGAGCCTGCTATTATCTGTGCCGATGACCTTGCACCAAGTGAAACAGTACTTTTTGATAAGGATAAAGTGCTCGCCTTTGTCACCTGTCGTGGTTCGGAAAACTCCCACACTGCAATACTTGCAAGAAATATGAATATACCCGCAGTAATAGGTGTCGGAAAACAGTTTCTTGAAAAGGTTAGTGATAACGATGTGATTGCCGTTGACGGATACACCGGTGAGGTTTTTATAAATCCTGATGTGGAAACTCAAAGAATGATTGATAAAAAGCAAAAGGCAGATATTGAAAAAAAGGAGCTGTTAAAAACACTGAAAGGAAAGGAAAATGTCACCCTTGACGGCAAAAAGATAAACATTTATGCCAATATCGGAAGTGTAGACCATATAGGGGCTGCCCTTTTCAACGATGCCGGCGGAATAGGACTTTTCAGAAGCGAATTTATATACCTTGAAAACTCCGATTTCCCAACCGAGGAAATGCAGTTTTCCATATACAAACGTGTACTTGAGTGTATGGGCGGCAAAAAGGTTATAATAAGGACTCTCGAGATTGGTGCAGACAAAAAGGCTGACTATTTCTGCCTGGAAAAAGAG
>JAFWWX010000093.1 GCA_017517985.1 Clostridia bacterium
AAAATGACATTATTGATTTTGCAAAAAGTTTAACTTCTGCTACTTTTGAAGAACAAGATATTATATTTTCTAAAAGAATCCCGTTAAGAGGCGATGATTTAAATTATAGCATAACTGGCTCTGACTATTTGGCAATTAATGATGCTATCTCTAATGTTCAGACAATCATAGATATATCAAAAAAGTATATTGAAACAACAGAGCAAAATATTAAAACTTTACTATATGAACTTTTAAAAAATGATAAGAATGTCTATCAAATTTTTAGAACTTTAAGGAATGGTAGTAAAAGTTTCAAAAAGCTATTAACAGCTTTTGATGGTTCGTTAACCGAAAAAGAATTAATAGTCTTAATAGACCTAATTAATCAAGCTGAAAAAGATGGTATAGGTTTATTTGATCTAAAGTATCATTCTTTTGTTCGTCCTTTGGCAGGAGCATATATAACTCTTGGCAAAGAGCCTAAACTAAGTTTAACTAAAAGCAATATGTTAGACGGTTTAAAGGCTTTTGAGGTTGGAAACTGTAGATACTGCAGTTCTCCGTATATAATTGGCAAAATACAGCATAACGAAGCGGATAATCTCGATTATTTATTTCAAAATAAGGAAGTTGATATCTATGAGAACTATGGTAACAACGAATTTGTAAACATAGATTATTTCCTTATGCAAAATGCAGTTAACGAAGAAGAAGTTGATCATAAAATACTTGAAGAATATGCGGTTTGTTCCAAATGTGGCTCTATACATTCAAAATCTAATTTAAATGCAAGAAAATGTTTGTGCGGAGATTCATATCAATATACAATTTATAAAGTTGGACAAACTACCGGTGACGGAGAAGAATTAGCTTTTAATAATATTAATCAATGTCCTTGTTGTGGTCACAAAAGTCGTTCAGGCGTTGTTAAAGGTCTAAATTTAGGAAAAGATGAAGGTACAGCTCTTATTGCTCAAATATTGTTAGAAGCAATTGATGAAGGTCAAGAAATTAAAAGAACAGAAAATAAACTGTCATTGAAGTTGGAAGCAAAAAACGAGCCAATTGTTGAAAATAAAATTAAGCAATTTTTATCGTTTTCGGATAGCAGACAACAAGCGAGTTTTGCTGCGGCATTTATGGATTCCAATCATGTTCGTATGTTGCAAAAGCGGTTGATTTGGAAAGTGATAGAGGACAGAAATTATCATGATATCAATGTAGATGAATTGGCAGCTGTACTTACATCTATGATTAAGGAAATGAATCTATTTCCTAATGATCTTTCTGCACATAAAAATGCATGGATTACGCTATTGGTTGATTTACTTAAAGTTGATGGTGCATATGATGGTGAAGGTCTAGGTCTTTATTATTTTGATTTAGATGTATCCAACATTATGAATTGTCTTACTGAAGAAGATGTTGAGGCGGATTTGGGACAATATAATATCTCGAAAAAGGATCTTGAAACATTAATTCAGGTGGTTCTGTCGGTATTTAAAGTTACACCAGCTATAAGTTATGTTCAATCAACATTAACGCCGGAAGAAAAACTAAATGCTCTTGACTATAGAAGATTTGACAACTATGTAATGCTTAATTCTCAACGAGCAACTGCAGGTGTTAGAAGTTTCCTGCCTATTAACAGCAAAGATAATATGACAGTAAGATATGTACAGCGAGTTTGCTCTTGCAATGAGGAAAAAGCTAAAGAAATACTAACGATCATTTTTGATGGATTAGCTATTAGAAGTGGGTTGTTAAAAAAACACGCTTCTAAAGATATGTATCAAATTGATGCAAGTAAATATGTTGTGAAAAATTATAAAACATCAAAGTATTATAGATGTGAAAAATGCGGAAGACTAACCCCGTATAACATTCACAATGTTTGTGTTCAAGATAAGTGCGATGGCACTCTTGTAGAGGTAAATCCTGACGAAGTCTTAGCCAATAACTTCTATCGAAATCAATACAAAACAAAGAAAATTGAAGGTGTTGTTATTAAAGAACATACCGCTCAATTGGATAGAAAAAAGGCGAAGCAATATCAACAGGATTTCAAGAATAAAAAAATTAATATCCTTAGCTGTTCTACAACTTTTGAAATGGGTATTGATATAGGAAATCTTGAAACTGTTTTTATGAGAAATGTACCTCCATCACCTGCAAACTATGTTCAAAGAGCGGGGCGTGCAGGCAGACGAAAAGAAAGTGCTGCATATATATTGACATACTGTGGTACAGGTTCTCACGACTATACATATTTCAACGAACCCGAAAAAATGATTTCAGGCATTATAACACCACCATATTTTAATGTTGTGAATCATAAGATTATATTGCGTCATCTTATGGCATCGTGCCTTGGCTTTTTCTTTAGAAGGAATCCGGATTATTTTAAATCCATAGATGGGCTTGTTTTTGGTGATGGTGTTGATAAATTTAAAGAATATGTATCTTCACATCCGCGTGAATTAATTGAGTATATTGATCTAAAGGTTATACCGGAATCGATATATAGTAGATATCATAATTTGAATTGGTTTGACGAAATAGATGGCAATGATGAAAAAATGGATCATTTTATTGAAACATTAAGAGCAGTTGCTGAGGAGTATCAGAGAGCCAAAAAAGAAGCAATTAACGACGAAAAATTTGCAGAAGCAGACTACTATACTAAACAAATAGAAAATTTGCATAAGCAAAATGTAATCGAATCGCTATCACGGTACTGTGTTATTCCGAAGTATGGTTTTCCGGTTGACTTAGTTGAATTACAGGTTTACGAAGAAGGCAAACTTGATAACAGTTACGATCTGAGTAGGGATTTGAAAATAGCTATTTCTGAATATGCTCCTGATTCGGAAATTATTGTTGATGGTAAAAAATATACATCTAAATATATTTCATTACCTAAAACAACACAGTTTCCTAAAAATTATTTTGTAACTTGCCCAACGTGTAAAAAGGTTAATGTTTTTTTGACGGCAAGGACTACTGACGAGTGTAAATTCTGTGGCGAATCTTTAGTATCTGAATTTGTTGATTTCTATATAGAACCTATCAATGGATTCAAAACTGGTATTACAAAAGAAAGTACACGAATGAAGCCAAAGCGTTCTTATGCAGGAGAAGTCTCGTATTTGGGCGGTGGTATAAGGGATGACAATTGTTTCTCAATTGGACAAGCAATTACAGTTGAAACCAGTTCGAACGATGAGCTTTTGGTTATGAATAAGTCTTCGTTTTATATGTGTCCGGTATGTGGATATAGCGACATTATTAAGGGCAATATACAAACGCCGACAATTTCAAAAAATCATAAAAACTATAGGCAGTTTGACTGCTCATGTGATGAATTAGAGCAAGTGAGGTTAGGACACAGGTTTCAAACTGATGTGGCAAGATTTACAATACCATATCTTGTTAGTTATTCAAAAGAGGACTATGCCAAGGCATTATCATTTATGTATGCATTTTTGGAAGGTGTAAGTAACGCCCTTGGAATCGAAAGAAATGACATTGATGGAATTATAGAGATGAATCTCGAACATCACAGTTATGATATTCTTCTATATGACAATGTTCCTGGTGGTGCAGGTCATGTGAAACGTTTAGTTAATAAAAAAGCGATATTCGAATCGTTGCTTGCTTCATATAGTAAAGTTTCCCAAAAGTGTTGCGATGATAATACATCTTGCTATAATTGCTTAAGAAATTATTATAACCAAACACACCATAGCAAATTACAACGAATATTTGCCAAAGAAGTCGTTGAAACATTATTGCGAGAAATAGGTGTTTCTTAAAATTCATACAAACTAAATAACACAAAGGCAACAACCCTCCTGCAATTGCATGCAAGAGGGTTGTTGCCTTATCAAGAAATTAATAATTTCCTTGCAAGAATAAATAAGCTATTATCAACTGATGGAATATCTCTTGAAAGAGGATCTTTCATATATTCTGCATTGGAATTAAAGTCAGGTTTTACTGATTGATAAATTCTGTTTCGTGCATTGAACTCTGCTTCTGCATAAGTGATTCTACCGGATCTATAATCTTCAATAACGGGAGCAATTATTATTCTAATTTTTTCAAGATTATTCGCATAGAAATCAGGTCGCAGATACATATCCCGATATTGCCATATTGCACAGTTAGCTATGTCAACAAGTTCACCGTAACTATATCCATTTGTCTGACCGCTGAGCCAAGCGTCAAAGAATATTCGATTTGATTTTGCTCTTGCATCGGCATAACCCAATCCATTCTGTACTTCAGTTAAAATATCACCGATAAATCTTTCAACAAAAATGATTGCTTCGTTTGATGCATTGCAGGGTGCCGATTCTCTCGGCAACTCTGCAGCATTCACAGAAAAAGAGCTTATTAAAATTGATACGATTGAAATGATGGATATGATTGATTTTTTCATTATATATACCTCCGTTATAATCTAATCTTTCAGTATGATGCTATTATCAGAAAACAAGCTATCGCACATCATCATAACACCAAGTCTGAATCCTATTTTGAAATTCTCAACACCGCTTGTAGCACTTATTTCATCACTTGCATTTACAAGCTCATTAAAAAGTTTCAAGTTTTCTCCATTTAATTCCTTTGACAGTTTACTTTCAATGTTAGAAAAGGTTCTTACGGCTTTTTCATAAGGAAGAGGTTTTCCGTTTCGATTTTCATTTGGATTGATATTGCCATAATACAATTCATCAAGAACGCTCATTTTCGCACCTCCATCGAATAGACAAAATCTCGCAATACAAATTCTTCAGCCGAGTGACGAATGTTGTTCATTGCACCAACCCAAGCCATTTGGTCTTTTGCTTTGAGTTCTTCGGTGATGCCTTGCTTGACTGCCATATCTTTTATGAGCTTATCAACCATTTCCTTTGAGGAAGTGTCAATTTCTTCAAGATAAGCAAGCCAAGTTCCGTTAAGCATTTTCATTGAATAAAAAGCAGGGCGGTTTTCTTTAATAAATATTGAGTGTAACCTGCCATACTTGCCGATGTTGTAAATCTTGTCATCGGGAACAGTTAGATTTGGAATGTAGTAATCGCCACTTTTGACATACTCAATTCCGTTTTCAATAAATTTTTCTTTCATAGCGTAAACGCCTCCTTTAAATTTGGTATATTCATTTTATCAGAAGGCATTTACTTTGACGAATGTGCGGATAAAAATATATAAAAAGAGATAAAACCGATTAAAGTTTTATCTCCTGAGATTTCGATATTATTGTTTTTCAAGTTTACTATTAAAATTAGAATAGTCAAGATATAATAAAAATCCGAACCCTTCACCGATTGGTACAAGGTTCGGATTTCTACTGTTTGGTGCGGATAACAGGACTTGAACCTGCATGAAATCGCTTTCACATGGACCTGAACCATGCGCGTCTGCCAATTCCGCCATATCCGCATATGAAGGGCGAATTATCGCCCTTATGAAACTATTGTTTTGCTATATCAAAGTGGGAAACAGTTGCACCATATTT
>JAFWWX010000094.1 GCA_017517985.1 Clostridia bacterium
TGCATACGTTTTCAGCAGTATGGTTTTTGCACTATATCATATTGCTATGATGATAGGTTGGTTTGGCTTGCCGGTTATTCTTATCTCTTTAGTCGGCCTTTTTATAGGCGGAATGATATTTAACAGATTTGACGAAAAGAGTGAAAATATATATTTGTCCTGGTTAATACATATGTTTGCTAACTTTGCAACAAACACAATAGGGTTTATATTATTTGCTGCATAAGGATATATTCTCGAGAGAGTAAATGGATATAAAATAGAGGCGCATGTTTATGTTAAGTAAAGAAGTAAAGGTTAATTGTATCACAGATGAAAACGTCAAGTGGGCAACTTATCTTGTGCAGACATCAAACAACTATGCAAGCTCAGTCAGAATAAAGCACAATGGATATGATATGAATGCCAAAAGCCTGCTTGGTGTGTTGAGTCTTAAATTAAGCAATGGAGAAGTTGTAACAATAACAGCAGACGGAGCTGATGAAAAAGAAGCAGTTGAAGCTGCATCAAATATTTTAAGGATACAGAATTAAGTATTAAAATTATAAAGTTATGCGAAAAGAGGGATAGCGGAAATGAAAATCATTTCTGAATATGATATAGAACAAATTAAACCGCAGACTCCTCAAAGTGCTGAATATTTAGAGATAACAAAAAAGTTTCGTCAAATGTCAGCTACTTTTGAAGGAGCGATAGATTGTGTTATAGGGACACTTAAAACTATTGAACAGGAAATGATAGAAAGTGGACTCAGAATTCCTATACACAGTGTTACGAGCCGTATAAAATCACCTGACAGCACTCGACAGAAATTGGCTCGTCACGGCTTACCTTATACAATAGATAATGTGATGAGTAACTTAAATGACATAGCCGGGGTGAGAATTATATGCAAATATATTACCGACATATACCATGTGAGAGACTTGCTCCTTAAAAGTGATCGATACACTTTTATAAAAGAAAAGGACTATATCAAAACTCCTAAACCCAGCGGATATCGCAGTCTGCATCTCATTGTTGAAACTTATGTAAGTGTAGATGGAGAGAATAGAAAAATAAGATGTGAAATACAGCTCAGAACCAGTGCGATGGATTCCTGGGCATCACTTGAACATAATATGCGATACAAAAGCGATCTACCGGAAAATGAACAGATAAATGAAAGCTTGAAAAGCTGTGCAGAAGCATTACATAACACAGATCTTGAAATGCAGCGTATTGCACTGCAGCTTGGGATTATATCGTAATAACTACAACTTTGATAAGCAAAAAACGAGGATAAAAATGATGAATACTAAAAGATATATAAATAAAATAATTACCGGTTTGACTTTCGTAGGATTTGCAATGAATTTGATGTATCCTGCTGCGATGGCTGCATCATATACAGATGTTCCATCAGACCATTGGGCAATTGAAGTTATTAATCAGGCAGCATATGCAGGTATAATGCAGGGCAGAGATAACGGTGAGTTTGGTCTTGGTGATACTATAAAAAGATGTGAATTTGCCGCAATGCTTGTAAGAATGATAAGATGGGATAAAAGTATAGCACAGAGTTCAAGTTTTGATGATATAAATTCATCTGATTGGTTTTTTGCTGATGTAAATACATTGGCAGAAAGAAATATATATTCAGAAAGTTCATTTCGCCCTAACGATAATATAACTCGTAGAGAAATGGCGGTAATGCTTGTTAAGACACTTGGCTATGATGAACTTGCAAATGGTGAATCAAATTCAGTATTCAGCGATGTATCAACAGATAGCGGATATATAGCAGTTGCATACAATCTTGGGATAATCAATGGAAAGTCTGAAACTGTTTTTGATCCTGAAGGCTCTGCACTCCGAGAAGAAGGTGCAGCTATGATGATGCGTTTGTATAACAAATATTATTCTGACATTGACGAATTGCACGGCTTTTATGCTATATCCTCGTGGGGACAAAAAGAACTCGCTGCTCAAATGGATACAGTTTCTTTTGGTTGGAGCAGATTGCAATACACAGATGATGGTAATGTATTGTTAAATCAAACAACACAAGACGGAAATGATTGGTATATGCCTGACGGCTATCAGGATGCTATGGATTATGTGATGTACGGTGGTGCGACAATAAATCTTGCCGTTACAATGACAGATACCGAAGATTGTAAAGCAATTCTGTTAAATGCGGAAAACCGAGCAGAAGCAGTTAATCAACTTGTAATTGCATCAGCAAATTTCAATGGTGTAACCGTTGATTTTGAAGGTATGAAAGGTAATGAATTAAAAGAAGGTTTTAATCAGTTCATTATAGAGTTGAAGTCAGCTCTTGGCAACAAAAAATTATATGTTGCAGTACACCCCGTTCTTAAAAATAGTGCTGAATACTTTGATGCTTATGATTATAAAACACTTGGAGAATACGCAGATAAGATTATCTTAATGGCACATGATTATGCTTCATATACTTTGCCTGATAATCTTTTGAATACTACTTTTATTGCAACACCCGTCACTCCTTTTGATGAAGTTTACACCGCATTAAAAGCTATAACAAATTCTCAGACAGGTGTTCAAGATAAAAACAAAATTGTATTTGCAGTAAGCACCGCAAATACAAGTGCATGGAACACAACAGATAAAAAGATTACAGACGGCAAATCTATTCATCCGGCTATGGATAAGGTAGAAAAAAGACTTGCACAACCAGACACAGAGATTACATATTCTGAAAAATATAAAAACCCGTATGCTTTCTATACAACCGAAGATGGTCATCAGATTCTTCTTTGGTATGAAGATAGCAGAAGTATAAAAGATAAAATTAAACTTTCTAAAATGTTTGGTGTTAATTCACTTTCTGTATGGCGAATCGGTGCAATCCCTAACGGGACAACCGAACAATATATGAATGTGTGGAATACGATCATTTCAGAATAATAGCTACAAGGTGGAATAACTATGAGAAAATATATAATCGTATTTGCAATAATACTGGCTGTAATGGTCTTTATCGGAGCATTTCATTATTTCGACAGATCTGATGGTTCTACACTTGAAAGCCGTGAAGAACTTCTACAAGAAAGGTCAAAAGGAAAGCTATGGTTAATATCTGTTGAACAGAAAATTGATAATTATATAATAAGCGGTATATATTCCGGCTATGATGAAAGCGGACTTGCAGTTTTTGAACCAAAAGGTAATGGAAAGTATAAGTTGCAAACTCGCGTTTTCCGTGATAATGACAGAATAATAACCACAAGTTCATATATCGCTGGTCAGTGGTATGACATTGTTTGGTTTAACGGAGCTAAAACAGATTATGCAGAAGTAACTTACACCCTTGACGGAGTTAAACAAGATCCGATTATACACAATTCAAAAGGTATGGAGATCTTCATCCATCCTACTCCGACTAACAATGAGTATGGAATAAATGTAGTTTATTATGATAGCGAAGGCAATAAATATGAGTGAGGTGTTAAACTATGATTTTTAATATTATGAGTATAGTTTTTGGAGCGATAGCAATTATATTTCCAATTATTGCCCTTGCAGTGAAAAAGAGCCATACATATAAGATTTCCTGTATAAGCTTTTCTATGTGTATCCTATCGCTGTATTGCCAGATTTGTGAGTACAACCGCAGAGTCGGAATGCAGGACTGGCCAGCTTTACTTGATACTTCAAAGTTTATTTTGGGAATATCCTTTGCACTGATGATTATTACATTAATTTTGAATGTTTTTTTGTTTAAGAGAAAAGCGAAGAAAAAATGAGATATACGCAACTTTTTGACGCTTAAAAGTGTATTATAAGTAGAGGAAACTTTTAACAACTTTTAATCGTCTATATAATATAACAAGAACGAGGTGTGTGATATATGAAAAAAGCAGAAGATTTCAGAAGAATAGCAAGAAATGCTTTGACAAATAAATGGTTTATTGCAGTAGCAGTAGGTCTTGTTGCATCTATTTTGGGTGGAATTGGAAGTAACGGTCCTGAGTTTAAGGTAAATATAGATGGATCAAA
>JAFWWX010000095.1 GCA_017517985.1 Clostridia bacterium
TTATGTATGTTGAAAAAGATTAGCGACAGCTCGTAGTGCTTCTGTGAGAGCTGTCGCGTTTGGTTATTAATTATTTGCAGAACTATTTTAGCTTAGAATAGCTTCAATTTTTTGTGCTTTTTCTTCTTTTGTAATAAGTCCCATTTCTGCTTGCTGTTCAATTTTTCTTATTGCTTCGAAGTTATCAACCTTCTTTTTTGCTATGGCAAGTTTAGTGTCGTACTCGTCCTGCGTGAGAAGGTCCATTCCTAGTGCTTTATCAAGTTTGCTCTTTTCTGCAAGATATTCTTCTTCTACCTGCTGTTTTTCACGAAGAATATTTTTTGATTTTATTTCTTTTTCAAGTTCAATTATTTTATTTTCAAGTTCCTGTTTTTTTGCAATCTTCGGATCAATCAGCTTTAATATATCAGATACATCTATTCCGGGCATATCGCCAGTTTCAGCCACATGTTCAACATATTTTCTTCCTATTTGAACATAGGAAGCGGAAAGCTCTTGTTCAATTACATTTATCTGTGATTTAAGTGACACAAGTTCACCTTGCTCCTGAGCAGCTACGGTTGCACTTGAACCAACCTTTCCTGCTGTATTAAGTACATTTCCTCCAATGTTAGAAGCTGTTTTTACTACTTTGTCAAAAAGTCCCATTTTAAATCTCCTTTTATCTAATGATTAAAATTTGTAGCCACAGGCTGTGCATTTGTAGGTTTTTCCTAAGTCTCCTGCGCCGAGTATGCCGAAGACCCCTACCTTTACTACTTTTCCTATATTTGATATTTTATCAATCTTATGCGACTTGCATATTGGGCAGGAAGCTCTGAATGAGTTGTTTTTATATTCATCCACCATAGCCTGCACTTCTTCACTTCTTTTGCGTTCTTTTTCCTGAATTATTTCATCACGACTATTGCCTGCATTTGCATTGTAATTTGTTCTCTGTCTTATTTCAGATTCAAACTTCTTCTTTGATTCAGGATTTACAAACATAAATCCATTTGGCGTAAGATATTCATCCGGAATCGGAAGAAGTGTCGTTTCGCAAGCAGGACATAATGCCTTTTTCGGATTTTTTTCTTTTCCTATATACGCACATTTTTCACAATACATTAGCATAAAAAACCTCCTAGTTTGTATACTTATTAGCATTCTTATTTGTTTCGGTGACAGCAAGCCTCCTTTTTACCGCAAATTTCAAATAAAAAATGCGCCAACCGAAGCTGACGCATAAAAAACGCAAACTCCGATTGTCGCCAAACGAATCGTTTACAGAATGGGGAATTTTCTAATTGTCCACATTGTAAGAATTTGCATTTTTATCAAATTCAGTATGTGTACAATTAAAAAAGAGTATACCAACAAAAAGGTATACTTTCCCCTTGAAAAATACCCTTGTTTCTGTTTTATTCGATTCGTTTGGCAAGAATATTATATAACAAAACGCGTTGTTTTCAAGGGATGTTTCATGTATGTTACAAAATGTTCATAAAGCGCAATTCTGACAAGGCAATATATAGTTTAATTTTCTATTGCAAAAAAAGTCAAAGTGTGTTATTATGGTATAAATAATAAAGATTAAGGAAGCAATATGAAATATACAGAAAATATCCGTCGTCTATTGAGCTACACCCGAAAAGCCGTGGACGATTACGAAATGATAAAGGAAAACGACAGAATCGCAGTTGGCGTGTCCGGAGGTAAGGACTCGCTGGCGCTTCTGTGCTCTCTCGCGGCGTTGCAGAGGTTTTACCCGAAGAAGTTTGAACTTCTTGCAATATACCTCGACTCCGGCTTTGACCAGGCGGGCTTTGTAGATAAGGAATACTGCGATGCTCAAAGACAGAAAATAAAAGACATTTGCGAAAATCTGGGCGTTGAGCTTGCCATTGTTGAAACACAGCTTGCACAGATTATATTTAATGTAAGAAAAGAGAAGAACCCATGCTCTCTTTGTGCAAGAATGAGAAGGGGCGCACTTCACGAGGCTGCAAAGTCGCATGGCTTTGATAAGCTTGCCCTCGGACACCACTTTGACGATGCCGTGGAAACCTTTATGATGAATCTTTTCAACGAGGGAAGAATAGGCTGTTTTTCACCGGTTACATACCTTGACAGACGAGATATAACAGTTATACGACCGCTGATATATGCACCGGAGAAGGATATACGCTATTTTGCAAATAAGTCAGAGCTCCCTGTAACAGAAAGTCCCTGTCCTGCTGACAGAGATTCGGAAAGAAGCAGAATGGAAGATATACTGCGTGATTTCGGAAAGGAATATAAAGGGCTTAAATACCGTATTTTTGGTGCAATGCAGAGAGGAAATGTAGACGGTTTCAAAGAGGTGGACTCTATGCCTATCTCGTCGGATGACACATAATAAAACAATAATTAAGATTATGATATAGTCTTTCTGAACTAAAATATTTTATAAGGAATTTTAAATGATACGATATTCTGATTTATTTGAAACTAAAAGGAAGCCAATATTTACAGCGGAAAATAAAGAATATTACAGAGATAAAACAATTCTTGTGACCGGTGGGGGAGGAAGCATAGGAGGAGAGCTTGTAAGGCACCTTGCCAACCTTTCGCCAAAAACTGTTGTAATATTTGATATGTACGAGAATAATGCTTTTGAACTTTGTCAGGAGCTTTGTGCGGAATGTACCCTTGTTGATTTCAGAATAGAAATAGGGTCTGTTCTTGATAAGCGGCGTCTTGATGCTGTATTTTCAAAGTATAATCCGCAGGTTGTATTTCACGCTGCAGCTCATAAGCATGTATCGCTTATGGAGGAAAATCCCGCGCAGGCTGTAAAAAACAACTGCATAGGAACATTACATACTGCAGATTTTGCAGAAAAATACGGCTGTGAAAAGTTTGTTCTAATATCCTCTGATAAAGCGGTGAGACCCACCGGTGTTATGGGAGCAAGCAAGAGAATATGTGAAATGCTTGTGCTTCCGAGAACAAGTGAAAGGACAAAATACTGTGCTGTAAGGTTTGGAAATGTGTTTGCATCCCATGCAAGTGTTGTTCCGCTTTTTGAGAAGCAGATACTCTCCGGAAAATCGGTAACAATAACGGACAAGCGAATGACAAGGTATTTTATAAGCCTTGACGATGCTGCACAGCTTCTTTTGTGTGCCGGTGTAATTGCAAAAAGCGGTGAATTGTTTGTGCTGGATATGGGAGAGCCGGTGAAGATATATGATATTGCTGAAAAAATGATGCGATACTTTGGCAAAGAGCCGGGAAAAGATATAGACATAAAAATTACGGGACTTCGGCCGGGAGAAAATCTCTATGAGGAATATCTTCTTTCCGATAAAGAAAAATACTCCAAAACGGCAAATGATATGATATACATTGAGAAGGGAAACGATTTAACAAGCGAGGATTCTGAAAAAATACGAGAAATCATTGAGTCGACACTTGCAGATGACAAGTGTGAAAAAGACGGGAGTATAATAAAGCGTGTTCTTTCACAGCTTATACCTGATTATACGCCCGGAAATTGAATATAAAGTAAAAATGCGAGCCAAAAAGACAATTGGCTCGTGATTTTTTGTTTCCGTATCTTGGAATAATTTGCAACAAATTTTTTGTTATACTCCTTCGAAAAACCTCCGCTAAATTTTTACATATCAGATATTTACTTCGGTTAAGACAGCTAATTTTATAATAAGACGGCTTGCTTTTTAAAACGAATGTCGGAGTTTGTAAGTTGTATGGGGAATTCTTTTGTCGGGAAAGTGTGCTTTCTCATATAATAATAGCGGAGGCAACAGCCTCCAATATAAAACAAAGGAGTACCCATATGGCAGTATTCTACAATCAGGCAAACCTCAGCTATAACGGCGGTAATACCAATTCCAATATTGTCACCGGTGAGATACTTGAATCTCTTACGGTAACAAAGACCGCCATAAATCCGACCTACAGTGCCGGCGACACAGTCACCTACGCTGTTAATATATTAAACTCAGGAACAAGTGCAGTTACAGGGCTTACTGTTACCGATAATCTCGGTGAATACACCTCCGGAACAACAACAGTAACACCTCTGACCTATGTTACGGGAACAGTGAATTATTATCAGAACGGCGTTCTTCAGCCGTCCCCTGCAGTCACATCGACATCTCCTCTTGTGCTTACGGGAATAAACGTACCTGCAGGCGGTAACACAACAATAATCTATTCCGCAACAGCAAATGAAGGCGCTCCTCTTGCAGAAGGCTCAACTATCGTCAACACCGTTACAGTAGACGGAGAGAGTGTAACAGCTCCTGTTACAGCATCAGCCACCGTAACAGTTGTAACAGAGCCGGTTCTCACAATCTCCAAGGGCATAAATCCCACGGTAGTAACGGAGAACAGTCTTCTGAACTACACTTTCACAATCCAGAATCTTGGCAACAGAGCTGCTGTTACAACGGATAATCTTGTTGTTACCGATACCTTTGAGCCGGTGCTTGACAATATTACCGTTACAATCAACGGACAGGTAGCAACAGAAGGAACAGACTACACCTATGACGAAGCAACCGGACTTTTCACAACCGTTGAAGGTGTGATAACAGTTCCTGCGGCAACCTTTACGCAGAATCCCACAACAGGCGAATGGACAGTAACCCCCGGCACGACAGTTATAGTTGTAACAGGTACTGTATAAATATTCCGAATAGTCAAAAAGCCCGACGGCAACATATAAATGTTACCGCCGGGTACATTTTTTATAAATCAGTTGGAGTGTCCGTCCGTGTAGCTTATTCTTCCGATTCTGCCTCAATGTTGTCAACTTCGTCGGTATATGAATTGTTGTCATTATACCTTCTTGATCTGTAGCCTCTTGAGGAGTAAAGGGGCTTTATGGGGTTTTCTGCTGTTCCAAGAGCAATTACAACTTTTCTGTCGCTGTCTGAACCAACAGAATATGTGTACACACCCTTATAGTTCTGAAGCTCTGTGTGAATAATCTTTCTTTCATATGCAAGCATAGGTTCAAGTGTCATATTCTTGTGATACTTAAGTGCCTTGTCTGCCATTCTGCGTGCAAGATTCTTAAGAGTGTCAGCCCTCTTTGCTCTGTAGTTTTCTATATCAAGACAAATCTTGATATATTCTTTCTTTTCCTCGCCTGTCTTAACCTTTCTGCCTGCAGCGATATTTGCAAGATACTGGAGTGAGTCAAGTACATCACCGTGACGACCTATAAGAGCACCAAGTCCTTCACCTTCAATTTCAATAAAGATGTTTTTTTCAGGAATGGATTTTCCTTCGGGAATTTCCTTTTCCCATCCCTTAATAAATGCCTTTGCTTCTATTCCCATATCACTGATAATAGTGTTGAGAAGCTTTAATGCAGCACCTTCGGGAGTGGAATCATCAACTTCTGCGTTGACGCCGAACTTTTCGCCTTCCATAACGATAAATTCTTCATTTGCGTCTTCCATATCAGAAGATTCTGTTTCGGCATACGCAAGATAAACTCTTACCTTTGCATCTGCAGCACCAAATCCGAGAATACCTTTTTTGCCTTCTTCAATTACTTCATATTTTACTTCGTCAACGCTTTTTCCGAGCTTTTGTGCGCCAAGAGAAACCGCTGCATCGACATTTTTTGCAGTAACTATAATTTCTGTCATAATATCTATCCTTTCTGATAAATTACAATTATCTAGCTCTGGGGTATCTTATTGCCCTCGGAGGCTCACCATTGTTCTTTACTCTGCCTTTTCCGTGAGGAGTGATTTTTGCTTTGCTTGCCGGAACAGACTTCTGCTTTCCTGCCTTTTGCTTTGAGCTTGTTATTTCATCTGCAGCTCTCTGAAGTTTTGCAGGTTTTGATTTGCCACGAAGTTCCTTTTCGGCAAGCTTAAGGTCTTCGTCGGTCATTACAGGAACAGGATACATTTTGTAAAGAATAAACTGCTGTACAACGCCAAGGATGTTCTGGATAACCCAGTAAATACCGATACCTGCAGGAGTGATAAAGCTGATCCACGCAGACATAAGGGGCATTGTGAAGTCCATAAGCTTAAAGGATGCCGCAGTTGCCGCATCGCCTGTGGGCTGAGGCTGATAGGTGAACTTTCTTGTCAGCTTCATTGAAAGGAATGAGAATACAAGAACGAGAACAGGTATTACCCAGAGAATGTTGAATTCGCCGATTTTAGGCTGATCCATAAGATTAATACCGCCGTTGAAATTTTTAAATATTGTAAAACTGTTACGAAGTTCTTCAAATTTATCAATATAGGGGGCAATTATATTTTTAACTTCATTAATTGTAATTTCCGCACCATCTCCAAGAGAGGTGATATCGCCATTATGAACCTTAAGAAGATCGTTGATCTGAAAAATTTCATAGCCAACAGAAAGCTTTGCTTTAGCGCAGGTGTCAGTTACAGTCTGAATAGTTTCTTTGCTCATCTGGAGAAGGAAAGTCATCGGCTTTGTGATAACCGAATAAAGAGCAAAGATAACAGGGAGCTGAATAAGCATCGGGAGACAACCGCCTGCGGGATTGAAGTTTTCTCTCTGATAGAGCTCCATAATCTCCTGCTGCATTTTCTGCTGAGAGATTCTGTCATTTCTGCCTGCATACTTTTTTCTGATGATTGTTTCGTAGGGTCTGAGTTTTGCCTGCTTTATGGAGTTTTTCTGCTGTTTTATTCCGAGAGGGAACAGCACGATTTTCATAAAGATAGCAAAGAGGATAAGTGTTACAACGTAGTTGGGGAAGATGGTGTTAATCCATCTGAACGGATACGCTATAATACTACCGAGGAAATCCATAATTTTTACCTTCCTTTTCTTAAAATATTTATCCATCCCGGAATCTCTTCCGGTGATTTACGAAGTTTAAAGTTTTTTTCTTTTCTGTTTCTTTTCAGGAACGGGGTCGAAACCTCCGCGACAGAAAGGGTTGCATCGTAGGATTCGCCATACTGTGAGATAAGTACCCTTGAAA
>JAFWWX010000096.1 GCA_017517985.1 Clostridia bacterium
AGTTATGAATCGGAGATGTCACAGGATGCTTTGCTGAAAGAAGCAAGATTGAAAATATAATAATTAAGAGGCACCGATATGGAAATCCGTTTGTTTAAGATAGAAGACGCCATAGAAACGGCACAAGTAATAGCAGAAACATTAAGGGTTAGCAATAGCCAAGATTATTCAAATGAATATATTGAAGCCAACATTACCTCCCACTCGCCAGAAGTTTTAATTGCGAGAGCAAATGAGGGACATATGTATGTCGTATGCGACAATTCACGAATTGTTGGATGTGGTGCCATTGCAGGTTATTGGGGAAGTTTAACAGAAAGTATCCTGCTGACAATTTTTGTACTGCCCGATTATCAAGGTAAAGGAATTGGACGGCGAATCATCGAGACCCTGGAACAAGATGAGTATTTCTTAAGGGCAAAAAGAGTTGAGATTCCCGCATCAATAACAGCAGTCGAGTTTTATAAGAAGATGGGATATGATTATAAAAACGGAATTGCCGAGATAGATGATGAACAGGTATACCGCTTGGAAAAATTCAGATAAGGAACAATAACATGAGCACTATATTTGCCGACACAAAAAATACCCGTCCGATTTTAGAAAATAGTCTGAAATACATCCGTAGTGATGTACCAACAGTGTTATCAGAGCAAGAGAAATCATGGATGCTGGAACATGACATAACCACAATTATTGATTTGAGGACAGATGAAGAACGGGCAAAAAAAGAATGTCCCTTGGAAACGGATCTGCGCTTTAACTACTATTGCTTTCCTGTTACCGGAGGGAACACAGTACCTACAGATGTTGCTGATGTATCAAAATCATATATTCGCATGGTCGATACTGCGTTATATAAAACCATTGATTTTATGATGAGCACTGAATCGAATGTTCTGTATTTCTGTAATGCTGGAAAAGATAGAACCGGTGTTGTATCAGCAATCCTATTACACCGTACAGGAGCAAGCGAGCAGTACATCGTTGATGATTATATGAAATCCAAGGTAAATCTGAACGATATGCTGATTGCCTTTGCACAGCAAAATCCATCCATCAACATCGAGGTTATCACGCCTCACGAAAGATATATCAAAGAATTTCTTGATTGGTTTATAAAGACGAATCGGTAAAAATGTAACACGAAGGGAGGTGCGTCGCCGATGGCAGAAGAACGCTTCTGGAATACTGATGAATCTATCAGCACAGCAAATTTCGCTGTGTATGATGGAGCTATGACCATGCGACAGGCAGGCCGCATCTTCCGTCTTGACTCTGTGTCGCACAAGTTGAGATGTCACAGGATGCCTTGCTGAATGAAGCAAGGGAAAACATTTGAATTATTTGGAGGACATAATGATTATCGAAACGAATCGTTTATTTCTAAGAGAAATGACGGAAAACGATTTTGAAGCTCTATACAAGGTCTTATCTGATTCAGATGTAATGAAGCACTATCCATATACATTTGATGATGTCAGAGTCCGCAACTGGATACAGCGAAACATGGAAAGGTATCAGATATTTGGCTTTGGACTATGGGCGGTATGTTTGAAAGAGACTGGAGAAATGATCGGTGATTGCGGCTTGACCATGCAGCTGATTAACGGTCAGATAAAGCCTGAGATCGGATACCATATAAGAGCAGACAAACAAAGAAAAGGATATGCAAAAGAGGCAGCAATAGCGGTCAGAGATTGGGCTTTTAACAATACTCCGTTTAATGTGTTGTATTCCTATATGAAGTATACGAATGAGCCGTCTGCAAAAACAGCGATTGCCTATGGTTGCAAACAAGTGGATGAATTTTCCGATGAGGTAAATGAAATTACAAAAGTTTTTGCAATTTCAAGAGAAGTATGGGAACAGATACTGACAAATAAGAATTTCACGAAGTGTGGAGAAAAATATTATGAATTGTAAAATAAGAAAATGGAAACTGACAGATGCAAAGGATATTGCAGTTGCTTTGTCAAATAAAAAGATACAAGATAATCTTAGGGATGGTTTACCATATCCTTATTCTGAACAAGATGGGATTGATTTTATATCAAGTATGCTTTCAGCAAACGAAGATGAAACATTTGCATTTGCGATTACATTGGATGATAAAGTGATTGGTAGTATAGGAGTTTTTCGTCAGCAAAATATTCATAGACAAACAGCCGAGATGGGGTACTATATTGCAGAAGAGTATTGGGGAAAAGGCATTATGACAGATGCGGTAAAACAAATCTGTAATTATGTATTTAAGAATAGTGATATTCTTCGAATTTATGCAGAGCCGTTCGCTTATAACACAGGTTCTTGCCGCGTTCTTGAAAAAGCAGGTTTTCAATATGAGGGAACATTAAGAAATAATGCCGTTAAGAATGGAAAAGTGATTGATATGAAAATGTATTCTCTGTTAAGGGAAGAACAGTAAAATTTCAGTTTTCAAGCGAAAGGAGGTGCGCCTAATGTCCGAAGAACGCTTCTGGAATACCGATGAATCTATCAGCACAGCAAAATTCGCTGTGCATGACGGAGCTATGACCATGCGACAGGCAGGGCGCATCTTCCG
>JAFWWX010000097.1 GCA_017517985.1 Clostridia bacterium
ATTGTCATAAATGTGAATAGTCCGTTTTCATCAATAGCCTTTGCCCAAGTATCCGTAGCCTCACCAAATGCTTCACCTTCAATACCGGAATCAAACCACAACTCTCCGTTTCTTTCTTCCCAAGCAGAACATCTCATGCAAATCATACCGGGGCGAAGTTCTTTTTCTCCTCCGCTTTCCAATTCAGCAAGATAACTTTCATATTCTTCTTTTGGAATAGGAATAAGCATCAAGAGTTTTCCGTTATCGCAAATCTCAATCAACGAACTTGTAATTTGCTTTCTTTCACGCATTTCATCGGCAACTGCATCTTCATCTGTTTCGTCAATATAAGGCATTGGAGAATTGATATATTCCTCTGCATTCATATACGTAAGGTTGCCCGACTCATTTATTATGCCGATAGAATGGAATCGCCATTTACCAATATAGTTCATACCGCCACCTCCGATATTATTGCTTGTCGCTTTCGTCAAAAGCATCTCCGCATTCGGGGCAGAATTTCGGAGGATTCATCGGATCTTTTGGAGTCCAGCCACACTTATCGCACTTATACGCAGGTTTTTTGCTTCCGCAATTCTGACAGAATTTGCCTGTGTTTTCAGCACCACACACACATTTCCAGCCTGCTGTACCCGTATTGATCTGCTGATTTTGCTGCGGTTGTCCGTTGAACACCCCTGACATACCGCCCATTATATTTCCTGCCATACCCATACCCATAAAGCCTGCCATAGCACCATTAGGGTTAGCAGCTGCGGTTCCCATAGCCTGAGCTACAGCACCGCCCATATGACCACGGAACATATTAGCATCTCTGCTCATAGCAGTACTTCTCTGATACTCGGTAATTCTTGCTTCGTCTTCTTCTGTTGCATTAACGGAAGATACGCCAAACTCAACGATTTCAACGCCTCGTCTGTCTCTCCATTTAGCCGATAAAAGTTCATTGAGTTCATCTGCAAGTTGCATTGTATATGCAGGGATTGCGCCGTAGTAAATGTTGTTCTGCGATATTTTGAACATTGCAGGCTGAAGTGCAGTCAGTAATTCAGACTTTAACTGTCCGTCAATCTCATCACGGGTAAATGCGTTTTCTACGTTTGCACATACGTTGGTGTAGAAAAGCATCGGGTTTGTTATTCTGTACGAATATTCGCCGTGACAGCGGATTTTAATATCAAGAGGAAAACCGATAGCCTGATCCATAATCCTGAAAGGAATAGGAGAAGGAGTACCGTACTTGTTTCCCATAATTTCTTTTGTGTTGAAATAGTAAACTCTCTGATCCTTTGCAGGCTCACCGCCAAAGGTGAAACGCTTGCCAACCTCTGAAAAGCTCTTTTTGATATTTTCACCCAATGAACCGTAGAAAAGGCTGGGTTCTGTGCCTGTGTCATAAACAAATTCACCGGGTTCTGCACAAAGTTCTACAACCTTGCCCGATTCTACAATCATCATACACTGTCCGTCGTTTACGTTGATGATTGAGCCGTTTGAAATAATATTATCGGTCCCCTTTTTGTTGGAAGAGCGACCACCCGCCTTTTTTTCGCCTTTTACAACGAGGGTGTCAGCATCCATGCTTTCGCAGTAAAAATAATCTCTCCAGGAGTCAGCGAGTACTCCACCCAATGCTCCGATACCTGCTTTTAATAATCCCATAATTTATTCTCCTTCCGTAATATAGTCTGTTATATCCCACACGTCGGGGTTTTTGACAAGTTTTCCGTCACCGCCGAGCTGAGGGCTGAATTTATGTCCGCTCAAATTCAGCTCTGTGCTGATTTCAATATTCGAATGCAAATCGGACAGATTACATTTAACGGTAAATGCTTCGCCGTTATATATGGTATGTACTTCGCCTGTATCAAGATTTGTTATATCGACATCCTCTTTATATCTCGGCACGATTAAGTACCATTCATCGCCCTCGTAATCAATGTGACCAATCTGCTCTATGGCAAAATCATCCAAGTCAGCAAAAATTCCTTCAATATATGTATGACGGAACTCCATTCTGTCACCGTAGCCTAAAAATGCCACGGCAAACATCGGCTGACCGTCGTAATTATCAAAGTCGAAGACGTTTGCATATATGCTTCTGTAATCCAAGTCCTTATATACCATACCTGTTTTGTCAAGCGGTTGTGGTTTTTCTGTTGCACACCCAAAGAGTGATGCCAGCATTGTGATAACAGTCATAAATTTCATAATATTTCTTACCATTCTCATAAAATCACCCCGCATATAATAATTCTTCAAAGCATTCATCTTCAGGAATACCGTTTACTTTTCTCGGCCAATCGGAAACATCAATATTAAGCCTTACAACTGAGCCATTTTCTGTCTTTAAATCAACGAAAGTTTTTCCGTCTGTCTGATATGGTGTGAGTGATGTGCCAATTGGAAGCTCTGTTTTTTTCATTTCAGGCAGAAACTCTGCATCAAGAGGTATTGCTGTTTTTACATCATGACCGTAATTAAAGGTGTAGGCTTTATCTGTCATTTTCGG
>JAFWWX010000098.1 GCA_017517985.1 Clostridia bacterium
AAAGGCTCCTATCCCACTGAAAAAACTTCCGAGCCGTATGTCATTAAACAAGTACGGCATTGCATTATACAGTTTGCGATAGATGGCAAGCAAAACATTTACTACTATTGAGTTTCCTGTTTGCTTATATATCTGTGCGTTACTGACTCCTGCGTTTTTCATCTTTTCATAGTCTTCTTTTTCAAATCCCATAAGCAACACATTCTCAAGAGGTTCAAGCTTTCTTATCCTTTTTCCGTCAAATACAGCGGTATGTGGATTCCCTGCTCTTAAGGTTGGTGCGAGTGTAAGTCCAACCTTGCAATCCTGAAATCCGCTTTTTACGAGGCACTGATACATATCCTTTTTGCAGGATATAATGTTTTCAACATCTCTTTCATACACCTTTCTGACAGAGGGTTTTATGCTTTGTTGGATATAGATATTCGGAACCCTTGTTTCATAAAACTCTGACATATCTACAGGCAATAAAAAGTCATTAAGGTTTCCGATATTTTCTTCCTGATCGGGGAACTTAAATTTTCCATTGTCAACAGTTTGCTTTATCATTACTATGTAGAGTCTTTCTCTGTTCTGAGGTATTCCGTATCCTTTGCTGTTAAGGACTCCCATGTATATGTTGTAACCGTATGACATAACCTCTTCTATAAACAGTCCGAACATTTTATTAAAACTTGAACTTAAAATGTTTTTTACATTCTCATAGATTGCTACATCAGGTCTTACATATTTCAGAATTCTGAGCCATTCTACAAGCAGTGATGACCTTGTTTTTTCAATATCTTCACTGCCACAGTTAGGGCATTGTTTTCTTATATCTGCATGCACTGTCAACGGATTATATTCCGTATTGCAGTTTTTGCATTTCCACACTGCTCCTTTTCTGGCTCCCGATATACTGAAATCTTGACAGGGTGTTCCACCAACCATAAAATTAAAAGGTTTAAGATTCCTTTCATCCACTTCTTCAATGTTGCCGAGATTTTTTCCAGCATTCTCATTATGTATAGTGCAATAACTTTTAACAGCTTCTCCATCTATTTCGCAAAAATGGATTAGCTCGTATCGCATTTATACTCCTTTCCGCATGAGAAAAGCGAGGCATTTCTGCCTCGCTTTCGCTATATGATTGATACATTTTTGGTTATGAATTTTACAAAAATATATCCACCTTTTACTTCAATCGGAATGTTTTTAAATCTATCAACCCAGGCACTGTCCAGGCGTTCTTCCGCCCAATATTCAAATTTCGTCATTTCGCTATATTTGAATCTCCTGCTGTCCCAAATTGTAATCATTCCTCTGAAATTTCCGTAGTGCGTTTTCACCCACGGAACAACATCTTCTACCATTCGCCCGGTATGAATTAACACAGACCTTGGCAAATTGCCTTCATCACATTCGACCATATATTCAACCATCGCTTTATTGATAATCCTTTTATATGGTTCTCCGTCTATTTGTTGGAGTTTTTCTATGTCACAAGCAAAATTCAGATCCTTGCTGAAGTATGTATGCACAGGCATATCAATTTCGTATTTATATGATCTTTGCCTCATGATTTTCCCTCAGCTTCTTTAATATTTTTCTTTCAAACTCTTCCTCGTTCATCACAGTAATTGGTCCATTGTTTTGAAAGAAATGCATATAAATATCACCCTGTTTTGTTTTTAAAGGTGTTTGCTCAAAATCATATGACCAATCAATAATCATTTCGGACTCAACCCAATAGCTAAATAGTGATATATCTTTCTTTCTGAAAGTCTTTACTGCTTCGAATGTAATCACACAGTAAAGTTTTTGATTATAGACTTCTATGCTTGGATACACCGATTTTGTTCTTTTCTTTGGACTCCAGAACAAATGCCTCACTAATCCCTTTCCTTCTGTGTATTCGAGATCTTTTTGAATTGCTTCATTCATTTGTTCTACATAAGGAATTCCATCAATCAGCTCAAGTTCTTCTATATCATCGACTGGTCTGCCATCTCTGTTGATATGAACCGTAATAGGTTGGTAGAATTTATATGTTTTCATTTATCACACCTCACATCCCGGACATACCTTGCATTCCTTGCATGCCCTCGTTTAGATTCTGCTCAAGCATCTGTTCCATTTCTTCGTCTGTGTTTATGTAGTACTCTTCTGAATTCCAAAAGTGAACATAGATTTCTCCGCCGGATACTTGGATTTCTCGCTGCTCAAATGATTCTCCCCATCCATCCGAAAACTGTCCTGTGACATAATCTTTCAAGTCATCAATTTCAGTTTGTGTGAGGGGTTTAGTCATTTTAATTACTGCAACACCCATCATAGTATCACGAACCATTTCTACATCAGGTTTTATACTATACACCTTATTTCGGCTGATATTATCTTTACCGAAATATCTTGCAAGACCTCTTTCTCCATCTTCGAGATTGAAGTCATAAACCTTCTTTCGGATTTCTCTCAGGTATGGCTCTCCATCTATTTCATTGGTATCGCCCATTTCTCTGTCAAGCTCTTCGACTTTGAGTGGAACATACAGCTTCATTTCGAGTGTTGCTTCCTCTCTCATCCTTTGCTCAAGCATGTAGTTGATAGGCATTTCAATGTTCGGAGCATAGCTCATGTACCTTGCATAGTCATATCCCTGTGTATCAACCATTATTCCGTCACCATTAGGACCAATTACAAGCACACCGTGTACACCGTCTGCTACAGGTTCATATGTTTTCTCGTTATATGCTTTGAATGTGTCTACATTTTCAGTCCTTCTTATCTTCGTGAACTCTTCTTCATCCACGTGGATAATTTCATCCACATAGAAATTTGTCACATCACTTGAGAAGCCGTTTTTCGAAAACATTCCTCTGAGCATGATGCTTGTTCTTTCAGGATATAGGGCTGCTTCTCTTTGCAGTAGCTCTTCAACATCAAATGTCTTCTCATTGCAGAGCATTGTTATTTCCTTTTCCGAAATCACCAATTCATCATCTACATATCTTGACTCGCCACCGTTGATATAAGCTACGATTTTATCTTTAGCAATTTCATCGCCGTTGGTATCAAGACAGACGAGTTCTTCACTGAATGCATCGCCATTTCTCTTTGTGAAAATCGCTACATCAGTTCCCTCTTCAAAGAGAATATTATATATCTCTCCTGTTGTGTTGTTGACAAGTTCCTTTTGGTCAATTTCAATACCGAGTTTTTCTTCCAACACTTTTTTCAGTGTTCGG
>JAFWWX010000099.1 GCA_017517985.1 Clostridia bacterium
CGCCCAAATCATTAATTTATTTGCCTTTTTGCGGTCTGGACTTTTTTTACATCTCCTTTTGGTGGGACGCTATAAATTCGGCGGGGATAAATCCCCGCCCTACGATATTTGAGCCGAATTGTAGGGAATGCATTTATGCATTCCGGTTTAAGCTACAAGATGTATATAGCTTGGGGACGGCGTCTCCGACGTCCCGATTTGTGTTGTGTGTGAAATATATAAACTGTAGGGGAGGGTCTCTGTGCCCTCCCGATTTTGTTGCTGCGATAGTGAATAGCCAAGGGGTGCATAGGCAGTAAGACTCAGAAAGGCTTCGCCCGACTTGCGGTGCCCGAAAGTTGTTTTGGCTCCCGCCACAACTTTCGACCGCTTCGCATCGTTACGCTCGCTTCATCCGCCACTGGCGGCGCTCGCGACCTCACACGTTCACGTGGTTTTGGAGACAATGTCATATAAAAAGGACTGTCCAAATTGTTCCCACCGCTCCGCCGTTTGTGCTACTTGCTCTTCTGAACCTTATGCCTTTTGATGCTTTATTGATGCTATTAAAAATTCTCTGCAAATTTGATGACCAACTGCCAAAAAATCGACACACTTAATTTTATTTCAGTATAACATACATTCCGTGAAATTGCAAATAGAACCAAACGGAATTGCCCGTTTTAAGCATGGCAGAATAAAATTAGCAGAATTACTCGACTAATAAAATAAAACGCAATACAAAGCGTTTTTGAGCCAATTACACAAATATATTCTCCATTCACTATGTCAAAATTTGATACACCTTAACCAAAGAAAAGACCTGTAGGTTTAAAACTTGTTATACTATAAAAACGCAGCATATAATTAATACATCAAGTCAGAAAGTGTACATTGAAAGGCTTTAGTATGTAATAATTTCAAAAAGTCTTGACAATAAATTAAAATCATGGTATAATTATTTTCAAAATAAATATACTGATAATTATGGGAACCAGCTGACTGCAGAGGATGCTGCTTCCCTTTTGTTTTATATAAAAAATCATGATTAAATGTGAAAAGGAGATTACATTATGGAAGTACAACTCCAAGAGTTAATTGAACAGATCAAAAAGGATGGTGTTGCGGTTGCTGAGACAGAAGCCAAGGACATAGTCGATGCAGCAAAGGCAGACGCCGAAAAGATTATTGCCGAAGCACAGGTACAGGCAGATAAAATTTTGGCTGAAGCAAAAGCTGAAACTGAGAAAATGACAAAATCAAGCGAGGATGCAATTCGTCAAGCAGGTCGCAATCTGTTAATATCTTTCAGAGAAAGTGTAACAAGAGAGCTTAAAACAATTATTAGTGAAAATGTTAATACCATATATTCATCAGATGAACTTGCAGGGTTAATTATCAATATTATTGAGTGTTGGGCGAACAAGCCGGATGCAGAAGATATTACTGTGATAATGAACAGTCAAGACATTAATAGATTTGAAGATAACATTCTTGCGTCCCTTAAAGAAAAAATGCTAAATGGTATTACCTTGAAAGCCAATGATAATTTTGACGGCGGTTTTCGCATTGCTGTGAATAACGGCACTGCTTATTATGATTATTCTGCAGAGGCTGTAGTGGATATGCTTTCGAATTATCTCAGTCCAAAGGTTACTGAACTTTTGAAAGAGGCGAAGGAATAAATTATGGCTGAATATTATTTGATTTCACAATTGCCGTCTTTGGATGGAGTAAGTGAGAATGTTCCGCTTCCGATTACCGAAGAACGCTTCAATGAACTTTGCGAACGCTTCTTAGGAAAAAAATCTCAAGAAGCTATAAAGAAGATTAGCTTATCTCCCCCAAAAAATGCAGAAAGATTGGGTTCATCTTTGATTGATGCATGGAACGAATGTGAGATAAATCTCCGATTTGCTCTCGGCAAGGTTCGGGCAGAAAAAATGAATAAAGTTTTCGATACAGAAAACAGGATTTTACCTGTGGAATACATCAAAGCTGCTAATACGGCAATAGAAAAAGAAAATCCGATGGAAGCGGAAAAATATCTCAATAGTTATCGTTTAGAAATGTTGGAAACACTCAGACCTATGGATGCTTTTTCTGATGAGTATATCTTCTATTACGGACTTAAATTAAAATTGCTTCTCCGCATAAGACAGTTTGATACAGAGACAGGGAAAAAAGCATACAGAAATATATATAACTCCATTATAAAAGGAGATAATTTGGAGGCAGAACAATGACCGAAAATAAAGGAAAGGTAGTAAGCATAAACGGAAACTTGGTGTCAGTTGAGTTTGATGGCAATGTTTCTATGAATGAGATATGCTTTGTAAAAGTGGGCAATACAGCCCTAAAGAGTGAAATAATTCGTATAAGAGGCAATGTTGCTCAGGTGCAGGTTTATGAAATGACTGACGGTATCAAATGCGGAGATACAGTAGAGTTCACGGGTGATATGCTGTCCGCAGAGCTTGGTCCCGGGTTGCTTGGTCAAATATATGACGGGCTTCAGAATCCGCTTCCGGTTTTAGCAAAACAGGCGGGTTGGTTTTTGGAAAGAGGCATTTACGCAGACGGGCTTAATACTGAAAAAAAGTGGGAATTTACACCTACTGCTAAAATTGGTGATGTTGTTCGTGCAGGTGAATATTTAGGAACTGTTCCGGAAGGTCCGTTTACACATAAAATTTTTGTACCGTTTTATCTGCTTGGAAACTATACAGTGAAATCCATTGCACAAAAGGGCGAATATACCGTAAGGGAAACTGTTGCGGTCGTAACTGATGAAAGAGGACGTGATATTCCTGTATCTATGTCGTTCAAGTGGCCTGTTAAACGTGCAATAAAGTGTTATAGCGAGAGATTGGCACCTGTTGAAACAATGGAAACTAAGGTTCGTCTTATTGACTCCTTCTTTCCCGTTGCAAAGGGCGGAACTTATTGTACACCCGGTCCCTTTGGTGCAGGCAAGACGGTATTACAGCATACCACTTCAAAATATGCAGATGTGGATATTGTAATCATTGCAGCCTGTGGAGAACGAGCCGGTGAAGTTGTTGAAACACTGACAGAATTCCCCGAGCTGACAGATCCTAAAACAGGGCGTTCGCTTATGGAGCGTACCATTATTATATGTAACACATCCTCAATGCCGGTTGCATCCCGTGAAGCTTCGGTTTACACATCGGTAACCTTGGCTGAATATTACCGCCAGATGGGACTCAATGTTTTGCTTTTAGCAGATTCAACA
>JAFWWX010000100.1 GCA_017517985.1 Clostridia bacterium
TCGGTCTAAGACTTAAAAAAGTCCCGGAAAAAGAAATAAATACACGTGTTCTTGAAATGCTTGAGCTTGTAAACTTATCCAGCTTCGGCAGAAGAAATGTTGACTATCTTTCCGGTGGTCAGCAGCAAAGAGTTGCAATTGCACGTGCTTTGATAAATCACCCCAGAATGCTTCTTCTTGACGAACCGCTTGGTGCTCTTGACCTTCAGCTGCGTAAGGAAATGCAAATCGAACTTAAAAAAATTCAGCAGGCACTAAATATTACATTTATTTATGTTACACACGACCAGGAAGAAGCATTGACAATGTCTGACAGAGTCGTTGTTATGAATGGCGGCATCATAAATCAAATTGGTTCTCCTCAGGATATATATAATGAGCCGGTAAATGCGTTCGTTGCAAAATTCATAGGTGAATCCAACATTATTCACGGTATTATGCACGCGGATTTCGATGTTGAGTTTGCCAGCAAGCACTTTAAATGTCTAGATAAGGGCTTTAATAAAATGGAGCTTGTAGATGTTGTAATAAGACCTGAGGATATAGCTGTTTGTGCACCTAGCGATGAGACAATAAACGGTACAGTTGAAACAGTAACATTTAAAGGTGTTCACTTTGAAATTATAGTAGATAGCTTCGGATTTAAATGGAAGATACATTCCACAAAACCAGCCAAGCCGGGTGACTTCATTGGAATGAATTTCACACCTGACGATATTCATATTATGAAAAAAAGCGATTCATCGCCTAAGTTCAATATGATTACCGGAGAGGGAGATTACAATGAATAATAGAAAATTCAAGATACTTGCCATTCCGTATGTTGTCTGGATGCTCATATTTACAATCATCCCCCTTGCTCTTATATTTGTTTTTGCATTTACAGACAGAAATGCCGAAGGCTTTAAGTTTACATTTGACAATATGCAGTTTGCTGCAAGATATCTGCCTGTTTTAATTAAATCAGTGTATTTAGCCGCTGTTGCAACTATTATTTGTCTTATTCTTGCTTATCCGCTTGCGTATATTATGTCTAAAATGAATTTAAATCATCAACGTACGATGGTCATGCTAGTTATGCTTCCTATGTGGATGAACTTTCTTTTAAGAACATACGCCTGGATGTCAATACTTGAAACCAACTCCGGTTTTTTAAACAGATTTCTCGGTTTATTTAATCTTGGTCCGGTTCATATTATGTATACTCAGGGTGCAGTAATTCTCGGAATGGTATATAATTATATTCCATATATGATTTTGCCACTATATACAATTATGCTGAAGATTGATAACCGTCTTATAGAGGCTGCTCAAGACTTAGGATGTAATACTTACAATGTTTTTAAAAAGGTTATAATTCCTCTCTCCTTCCCCGGCATTACCTCCGGTATTACAATGACTTTTGTTCCTGCTGTCAGCACCTTTGTTATCTCTCAGCTTCTGGGCGGCCCGAAAAATAATCTTATTGGTGACCTTATTGAAAGCCAGTTTGTTTCCGGCGGTGAATACAATCCTTACTATGGATCTGCAATTTCCCTTCTTCTTATGATTGTTGTATTTATCTGTATAGGTATATTCAACCAGTTTGACAACGAAGAAATGGAGGAAACATTAAAATGAAAAAGTTTTTCTCAAGATTTTATGTTTTTCTCGTTCTTCTTTTTATGTACGCTCCGATACTTGTTCTTATCGGATTTTCCTTCAATGAATCAAAAGGACGAACCTGGGCAGGATTTTCTTTAAAGTGGTATGGTGAGCTTTTCAAAGACGATGCTATAATTGGTGCTCTTGGCAACACTCTTATTATTGCGGTTGTTGCAGCTATTGTTTCGACTGTACTTGGCACAGTTGCTGCAATCGGAATACATAATATGAAAAAATCGGCAAGATCCCTCGTGAAAAATGTAAATAATCTTCCCCTTATAAATCCTGAAATTGTTATGGGTATTTCCCTTATGATTTTATTCTCCTTCTGCAGAATAAATCCGGGATTTATCACAATTATTATTGCTCACATCACATTTTGTATTCCAAGTGTTGTTTTAAGTGTTTTACCCAAACTTCGTCAGATGAACAACAGTATTTATGAGGCAGCTGTTGATCTTGGTTGCAATGATTTTCAGGCCTTCTATAAAGTAATTCTCCCTGAAATTATGCCCGGTGTTATATCAGGATTTCTAATGGCATTCACATACTCAATTGATGATTTTGTTATTAGCTACTTCACAGCTGGACCTGAATCTCAAACACTTCCTCTTGTAATTTATACCATTACAAGAAAACCTATGACACCTAAAATAAACGCACTTTCCACTATAATATTTATTATAGTTCTCAGTGTACTTATTATTTCAAACTTTGTTGGCAACAAAGACACAAAAAGTAAAAAGAAAAAGACTATATAATAATTTCCGACATATGAAAGGGCAAACAAAATGAAAAAAATAACAGTTCTCTTTCTCGCGTCGGTGTTTGTGTTTCTATCCTTCACATTTACATCTTGCGAAACAGTTAACGAAGACGCTTATTACGATGTTGAAGTTGATAACATCGGATATTACGAGAAATTCAAAGGTAAAAACATTACACTTAATGTATATAACTGGGGTGAATATATTTCAGACGGTACTGACGGAAGTCTGGATGTTGTTAAATCATTTGAAAACTTAACAGGAATTAATGTCAATTATAATACCTTTGCATCTAATGAAGATATGTATGCAAAATTCAAAGGTGGTTCTACCTCGGTTTATGATATTGTAATTCCTTCAGACTATATGATCGGCAAAATGATTCAAGAAGATATGCTTGAAAAAATCAACTTTGATAATGTACCAAATTTCAAATATATCGACGAAGAATTCCGCCACAGAAAATACGACCCTACAAATGAATATTCCGTGCCTTACACATGGGGAGTTGTAGGAATAGTATACAACACAAAGAAAATATCCGCAGAAGAAGCATCTACATGGGATATTTTGTGGGATGAGGATAAAGCCGGAGACATATTAATGTTTTCAAATTCGAGAGATGCTTTTGCAATTTCCCTTGCAAATCTTGGCTATCCCCTTAACACACAAGATGAACAGCAGCTACGTGAAGCTTCTGAACTTCTAAAGAAACAGAAACCTTTAGTTCAGACCTATGTAATGGATCAAGTTTTTGATAAAATGCAATTAGAGGAAGCATATGTTGCTCCATATTATGCAGGCGATGCTCTTACAATGATTGGTGAAAACCCTAATCTTGCGTTTGCTTTTCCAAAAGAAAAGTCAAATATTTTCATTGATGCTATCTGTATACCAAAAGGCAGTAAAAACAAAGAAGCCGCGGAAGCCTTTATAAACTTCATGTGTGAAAAGGAAGTAATGGCTGCAAACGGTGAATATATTTATTATTCCACCCCCTCCACCGAAGCCAAAGAGCTTATACTTTCAAATATGCAATCATATGTTGAAGACGGTGAAATGACTCAAAAGGAATTAGACAACTATATATACATCTCTTATCCGGATCAAGAAATTATATCAAATTGCGAAGAGTTCATCAATCTCCCCCAGGAAACAAACGAACTTACAATAAGACTTTGGAATGATATCTTAATGGGTATTGACGAAGATTCGTGGTGGAACAAAGCAATACTTCCCGTTTCAATTATTATTGGTCTTGGTCTTTGTATTCTGATAATTCTTTCAAGATACAGAAAAGCTCAAAAAAAACGTGCAAAATACTAAATATAAAAAACCTTGAGTATATCTCAAGGTTTTTTTACATATTATATCAGATACCTAAAAAAGCTGAAAGGTGCTGATTATAATAGAAAAGACTAAAGCGGTAATTCTTGCAGGGGGACTTGGAACGCGCCTTCGACCACTAACATGCACAAAACCGAAACCCCTATGTAAGGTTCACGGTGAGTCAGTATTAGAACGTTTATTACGCATATTATCAAGAACAGATATCTGCGACGTAGTAATTTCAACAATGTATATGCCACAGGAAATAATGAATTTTTTTGGTGACTCATACAGAGGAATAAAAATAAAATATGTTAATGAAAAAGAA
>JAFWWX010000101.1 GCA_017517985.1 Clostridia bacterium
ATAATCAAAAGTAAAACATATAATTGCGGATATAGTACCCAAACTTTTATCCAATGCCGTAGCAGCATCTTTTGCCTGCTTTGAATAATCAGCGTGAATCTTCTTATATTGTTCTATCGTCCTTGTAATGTCAGTAAGCTGCGCCACGCTATTGTCAACATCCTTTTCATTTCCTTGAGCATGTGCCAGATTAATAATGTGTTGCAAAGTTCGTAACGAATTATCATAGTCATCTTTAGAGGACTTTTCTAGCAAATTTGTAGTATGCGCCTTGTCTACAGCACCCTTAAAGTCTTTATATCCCTTTAATTTCTGCGCTGTTGTCATCGAAGGCGTATTTGTCCAGGAGCCTGCTGCATTTACCGCAAATGTTAATCCCGTTCCGTCTGCCCATTTTGTTTTTTCAATCTTCAAAAGTTTGGAGTTGGCAGATGGACTGGCTTTTCCGATAAGAGGAATATCTACTGTTGTAATATCATCTAAACTATATTCCTTTGGAGCGATAACCGCATTTTCAACATAGAAGACTATTCCGGTATCCACCTTTGGATATACGATTGCCTCCGATGCCTCTGTTCCGTCAATTGTTTCTTCGTCAACAAGGTATACACTTACACGGTCGCCGTTATATGCATTTTCGGGAAGTGCGTCAATCTTGCATGAATAAACATTTGAACCGGTCATTTCGGGATATGCATCATAGGATGACACAATACCGTTTGTGGTGCGAATCTGGAATACCGCTTTCTTTATCTTTCTGCCATTGGAATTTACAACGGCACGGATTGTAAGATTATCGTCAAAAACACGGATAGAGTTTTCTCTTAAATCTATCTGCTCGTTGTTTGTGCTCTTGTCATAATAATAAGATATTCCACCTTCGGGGATATAAGGGAGATTTGGTGAATACTGCAGACAGAATTCTTCTGCGCCTACAGTTACTTCCTTACCATTCGTACCTTTTGCGGGGAGCTTTACGTTTATGATATCCTCGGTATTTGTTCCGTTGGTAACCAAAAGGTTTATATATACATTCTTAAAGCCCTGAATTGCATCAAATTCAAAGTTTCCGTTTTCGTCAGTAATATCAATGGCAGTATCAACAATGGTAACAGTTTCCTTAACGCCATTTACTGATGTTTGTTCGATTTCCCTTTCGCCACTACCCATGATTACACTGTAGCCCTGAGCGCCCTCTTTGGAAAATTCAAGTCCGTTTGACAAAATCGGCTTGTAGGATGTCTTTACAGAGCCTTTAATTTTGTATTTTCCAACATTAGCTGCCTTAGCTTGATAAGCTGCAAGGTTTATTACATTGTCGCCCGGCATAGATCGAGCCTTGAAGTAGTACCTGTTTGTTATATACTTATTGCCCGTCATTTTGTCAGTTATATACGGGAAATATGTGAAACTTTTGTTAGACCGATTATTCTTCCATATAACATCAAGATAATAAATTTTTCCAACCTCGGGCGTCATCTGCTCAAGCACGGTTTCCTTTTCAGGATGAAGCTTCAGGATTGTTTTACCTGCAAATTCAGGATAAGGCGCAAGCTCTTCTTCTGTGAAAACATTGTTTCCAATTTCAAAATATTTCATAGCACCTTCAGATCTGGTAATCTCAATACAGTTGTTGATTTGAGAAATTACAGGTCTTATGGTGTATTTATTTCCGGGTAGCAGTACAAGTGTTTTTGTATCACGTATGGTGTTGAACACACCGTCATTTACCGAAACCTCGTAGCCTTCCGCCTTATAGGAATCATCATACGGCTCACCTGTAAGATCAAGTGAATCACCTGCATGGAAGCGATGCTCTCCAAGAGAAAGATCCTGCCACTTAAAGCCGCCGAGAACAACATTCATGTCGGTTCCTTCAGTATATGGCTTTACAACGGTAACATCCACATCATAATAATCTACAATCGGCGTAAATTTAAGTTCCTGATGGTATGCTTTTCCACCGTCACTGATAACTCCCGGTGTCTTGTCCTGAGAGTTTTTCTCGTTCTGTACCGATTCTATCCATGCAGAAAAATACTTGTCTATCGGTATTGTATCAAGGTTGCTGTTTACCTTTTTCTTGACAGATTCCACAGCAGCACTTGTAAATGACAAAGATGTAGTACTTGCATTGGCTTTCACCTTAGAATCAAGGAAGCTAAAATAATCAGCAGGATAGCTCTTGTTGATGTAAGCCGAAGATGACCCTATACGGATTGTATACCCCGTTATTTTACCGAATTTTCCGTTTACACCATTTACACGGTTATCGCTGACACTGAACACAAGATTGGATTTTTTCTCATCATCATTGATGAAAATATCCATATTTTCTCTGTTTCCGAGTATCTGTGCTCCGCAGTTTACATTTACCTGAGCAGGAATATAGCCGGTAGTTACAGCTTCCCCTGTTTCTGAATTAACACCGGTAATAAACTGCTTTTCGGTAGGATATGTAACACTTATGCGATACTTCTTATAAAACGCCGCAACACCGTAGAATTTGGTTCTGATTTTAGGCGTTCTGCCCGTATACTTATCCACCGCAGCAACCTTTACGCACATAGCGTTAAGAACATCTTTAATCTGAACGGCAGAATCCATGCTTGTTTCTTTTGAAAATTTGCCTGTTCTCACACCCGTACCAATTAAACCTTGTCCAAGGTCATCTTTATTTAAAGCTCTGTTATAAACATCCATTGAGGATAACTGGCTGTCACTCACAAAGACATTGCCGAAAGTTCTGTCTTGCTCCCAATGCGGGATCAAATACTGATAGTACGGACCTTCTATTTTGGTATCAGCATTAGCATTACTGTATGTATACATACTACCGGTTCTTTTTGTGTAAGAATGGTAATACTCCAACTGACCGTTACCGGTGGCGAAATCACCTACGATTTTCGGCCCTGAATAGAAGGAATTATAATTACCCTTATTGGAAGGCATGGTGCCGGTATTGTTATCTCTGCTGTAGTTAAATATTCCACCGTTACTGTCAGGAGCAGAGAAATAGTACTTACCTACCAAAAGATGAGGATCATAGCCGGTATCGTATATTTCTCCGACTATATCGCCGGATTTGTATTTTACTGTATATGTTTTGTCTTTAACCGTAATGGGGAATTCAAGTCCATCATTAGCGGCTGCAAAAAGAGCAATACCTGCACCTTCGTCAATCTTGGCGGTAGCCTGACTTAAAGCACCTGCTTCACAACCTGTAAAATCTGAAAGTGTGAGCTTGAAATCGCCTTTTCCGCCAACAATAATATCTACTGTTTTTTCCTTTTCATAGGGTGCAAAAACAATCTCACCATATATACTTTCATAGTGTACATCTGCAATCGCACTGCCGTCTGTTGTCTCTAATATACAAGTTGCAGGCGAATACTCTGCACCGTTTCTTTTTACGGTTACACTTACTATTCCGTCCTTTGATTTGTATTCATCCGACGAAAAGGTTATCTTGGGAAGCACCACAGGTTCATCATCTGTGATGATTACATTTGTTGCTGTCACCTCAGAAAGCTCGGCTCCTTGCGGCTCTGTCATAAGAAGAGTGAAATATTCTTCACCTTCTGAAATGCCGTCATCCATAATACGTATATTAACATATTTAACTTCCTCACCAGGGGCAAAGGTTAAAACAGTTTCAAATGAATAATTTACATATTCAAATATATCGCCAAGCAGTTCATCCCTGACAATATCGCCAAGTTCGTTATACACTTCTGTTTTCTGAATCTCTCTGGTGGGTTTTCCTGTCTGTGCCTCTTTTTCTAAAGCAAGTTTGCTTTTGCCCGAGGTTTCTTCAACCTCAATTTCAGGCACAACCGCAAAATATTCCTTGCTTTCATCAGGAGTTTCTTCTGTATTATCAGTTTCTGTTTCGACTTCGGTGTTAACAGTTTCATCAGCTGTTTCTTCTTCGACTTCAGCATCTGGAGAATCGGGATCATCGTCTGTCAGCACATCGCTGTTTTCTTCGATTGTTTCTCCAATTTGCTGACTGCCGTCCTCTATTTCGTTCAGAGCGGAGTCATCTATGATTGACTCCTCGCCGGTCATTGCCAGTTCAATAAGAGTTTTGTCTCTCTCTATGATTTCTATACTATCGCCTATAATACTGTAATCCTTATTATAAAGTGCTGAAAAATCAAGAGTTCTGAGCACTACTGATGCTTCCTGCGAAACATCACCGCTTCTTAAAATCGGAAATGCATATACTTTGTCATTTTCGTCAAACACCGGTCCCGGTGCACCAAAGTAAATAATATTGCCATCAAATTCCTGCCGTGTAATTCCTATTGTTTCGTATGGAACCTCGCTATTCGCAAAAGCAGGTGCACTTATGGACAGCAACATGCTCAGAACCAAGACCAGTGCAACCAGCGACTTGGATTTAAACATATATATCACCTCAATTACTTATTTTTAAATGCTTCTATTCTTACCTTGGCGTTTTCACGCAAATTCATATAATAAAGACCGTAATCATAACCGTGATAGCTTTCGGGTCCAAAAAGTGCGTGTGCAGCTTCAGGAATTGCATACACTGCAGAATCGGCAGTTTCACAAACTACAACACCACGCTCTAAATCAATCTTTGCATCAGCAAGATTCTTTTCGATTTCTCCGTCTATATTAAGTGAACCGAGGTTTTCTTCCTTAGCTGCATATGTATCATCTTTTTTCCAGTTAATCGGGTTAATGGAAATAGCGCCATCAGTTACAACCGCATTGTGCTGATCCTTGTTTGCAGGACCTTCTGTATTGTAAG
>JAFWWX010000102.1 GCA_017517985.1 Clostridia bacterium
TACCGAGGTGTGAATGATAGTCTGTGCCGAAGAAAACGTCACTCATAACATCACGTTTTGCAACGGCTCCGAAAAATCCGCCCATAAATACCCCTTTTGAAATTGATAATTGATAGTTGTCAATTATTTATTGTACTTTTCCTCAACAGCCACATTCTTTGCAAGAACGCCTTCAGAATTTTTTGCCCTTGTCTCGTCAAGCTTCTTTGCAAGCTCAATATCGCTTGTTGCAATAATCTGTGCTGCAAGGTGAGCCGCATTTGCCGCACCGTCAACAGCAACGGTTGCTACCGGAATACCGGAGGGCATCTGAACCGTTGATAGAAGTGCATCAAGTCCGCCGAAAGCGGCACTCTTTACCGGAATACCGATAACCGGAAGGGTAGTGTTTGCGGCAATTGCGCCTGCAAGATGCGCAGCCATACCTGCCGCTGCGATTATCGCACCAAATCCGTTCTTTCTTGCGTTCACAGAAAAATCACGAGCCTGCTCCGGTGTTCTGTGCGCAGAGTAAACGTGTACCTCATAAGGTATTCCATATTCTTCAAGCACCTTGATTCCTTTTTCTACTATCGGAAGGTCGCTGTCGCTTCCCATAATAATACCAACTTTAAGCATATTAACATCCTTTCAGCTCAGTTATTTTATTCATTTATTTTCTATTCAAAAAGGGCAGTTCTGTCCCTAAAAACAGAACTGCCCAGACGGTCGGCTAACCGTACTCCTGCAAATAAATGCGGCAGTACCGTTTTCATACACCCGTTCCCTTGCAGTTATCCGCATTTCCGTCAGTTGCGGGTGCAGTTTACAAATTTACTACAGATAATATTATATCATATTGTAAATTTTCTGTCAAGGGTATTTTGCTAAATATGGAGTCCAAAAATGTAGAATTTTCGCCTTCATTTGCACAATATGTTGGATGTTTTTACACCTTTGTCGCATTTTGTAAAAAAGAACCCCCTTCCGCAGAGAAATCTGCGGAAGGGGAACCTTTAATATTCAATAATTTTTACCGGAATTTCTGCTTTTTAAGTCAAAAACCAAACAATTACTTCGCCCAGCTCTTTACATCGTCATCTGTTACCGGAGCAGTCTTAGGAGCATTATAACCGAATTTATAGTAAGGAATATTTTCTACAAAGTATACAGAACCTGTAGGATCTCCGATTGTCAATCTTACAGCCGCTTCAGCAGCGAGGTTCATAACACCATTGCCTGTTGTACCGTAGTGATAGAAGATATTGTTTACACCCTGAACATAGGTGTTGCCTTCCATTTTCGGAAGTGTTGCTTCAAAGCCGGAGTAGGTATTGAAGAGCTCGTAAACTGATCTGTCAAATACATTGTTCTTTATTACGAAGTTTTCAAATTCATTTCTGTAATTCCAGGACTGAATGTGTCTCTGGCAGTTTACATCGGGTCTTGTAGAGCCAAAACCATAACCTGCGCGTCTGAGAAGATTGCCCTCAAAGAGAATATTCTTACCGTTTCTTGAGTAGGTCATTCCGTTTCTTGCGTTACCGAGGAAGTACTCAATAGAGTAAACAGTATCTGTAATTACATTGTTGGAATATACGATATTGTCCATATGGTAATCGCCGGCATTATCACTTGACATCTGATGTGTAACACCTGCGTCATAACACTGCCACAGATAGCAGTTATCTATCTTATAGTTATCGCAGGAACCGAAAACTTCTACGCCGTTACCGTAACGTGTTACTTCACCGTAACCGTCAGCATTTTTCTGATAGAGATGTATTGAACCGCCAATCCATCCAAACTCACAATTTGTAACTATAAGGTTGTTTACAGTGTTGGCACCTACACCGTGACCACCTGCATGCATTATGCAGATATTATCTATTGTTACATCGTCTCCGCCAACAGTTATGCCATGGCCTCTTTCGTTAAATTCTATAGAGTCAAATATCTTACCTGGGTTACCTTCATCGCATCTTAAGTAAAGCGGGCCTGTGGAGCTTGTGCCGATTGTGACACTGGAAACAACAGAGTTTGCTGCATGGAAGAACTCGAAGTTTCTGTCAAGTTCTGTTCTGTAGTCAAATTCCATAATTCCGCCCTTAACCATAAAGATCTTACCCATACTAAGGGGAGTTTCTTTATAAGCATAGCCTTCATTATTAAAGACGATAGTTCCTATATCCTTCATCTGTGTGTTTTGATACTGCCAGATGAGTGCGCCTGTTTCATCATTCTTATATACAAGAGCCCACTTTTCGGGGTCGGCACCATTTTCGGGAGAACCGCTGATAATCGGCTTTGCACCTTCGCCGTATGCTGTGTAAGTTACACCTGAAAGCGCAGTAATCTTTTCACGCCAGATGTCGCCTCTCTTGAGAAGCACTGCGTCGCCGGCTTCAACAAGGGTGTTAGCTTTCTTTACTGTTTTTACTGCTGTTGCAGGTGACAGACCGTCTCTGCTGTCGTCACCGATGGAGGCAGAGACATAAATCTTCTTTCCTGCGATGCCGGAAAGATCCATATTGGGTGTATTTCTGATTTCTGCTATTCTCTGTGCTTCGAGAGCATCAAGCTCTGCTACCTTTGCATTACCGGTGGGTATATTGTAAAGGGGAGTAATATCAACTCTTTCAGCAAGAGATTCAAGGGGATCCTTTACAGGATAAATCCAGTTTCCATCAAGTTCGACATGAGCAACAGTCGCTTCTGCAATATTTGCAAACGCCCAGTGAGTTGCATCAACGTCAACAGCTACACGGAGAACATTGTTGGGAAGATTTTCCAGCTTCATATCCCTTCCACGCGCTCTGTTTATAATGGTTACAACCTCTGCTCTTGTAATTGTGTTGTCGGGTCTGAAGCTAAATGTTCCGTCGCCGTTATCATAGCCATTGATAAGGCCTGCGCTTGCTGCAGCAACTATTGATGCATACTTTGTATGTCCTGCATTAACATCTGCGAAAGCAACTGCGTTATCTGTAGCCTCAGCAAGTCCTGTAAGATATACAAGTTCAGCAAATTCCGCTCTTGTTATAGGCTGATTGGGGAAGAACTGTCCGCTATAGGAATTAAGAAGTCCTTTTTCTGCGCAGTAGCCGATGTACTTTGCATACCACTGGTCTGCAGGAACATCTGCAAAGCTTGATGTGCCGGCAATATTTTCTTCCGCCTCAAGGAGTCTTGCAACAACAGTACACGCCTCAGCTCTTGTCATATTGCCGTTTACGCCGAATGTACCA
>JAFWWX010000103.1 GCA_017517985.1 Clostridia bacterium
AAGCGCCAAACTGCCATCACCAGGCATATGACCTATGTATATGCGGTCAACTATATTGTAAAGCATATTGATAAGTTGTGCCACAACTGTCGGAATCGACAGTCTGAACAAAAGCTTACCGATAGGCTCTGTCGCTAAAAATTCTTTTTTGTCATTCATTTAATATAACACCTTATTTTCTTTTATAATTCATTCAAACGACTATTTTAATCTATAATAACGAGTTGACTTGCCCGAACCTTCACGCTTTAGCTCTCCTTCGCTCACCATTTTGCGAAGTGCCCCTTCAACGGAGCTTATGCTGAGTGACGGACAGAGTTCTCTGATATCCTGTTTGGTAAAGCGCCCCACCTTATTCAGTGATGCCTTTCTTACCATTTCGATTGCAGGAAGTTTTTCTTCTACTATGGAAAATCTGTCTTCAAAGTCTTTATATGCAGCAAGGATAGTACCAAGGATATATTTTATAAACGGTGTTGCATCCTCTAAGCCCTCATGCCAACCATCCTGAGATTTGTTAAGGGAATCATAGTATAAATCTTTATTGCTTGCAATTTTAGCTTCAAGCGAGATGTATTTACCAACATAAAATCCGCTTCTGTAGAGTAACAAGGTGGTAAGCAGTCTTGACATTCTTCCATTACCATCATTAAAAGGATGAATGCAGAGAAAATCGTGAATGAATGTGGGAATTGCAATCAATGGTTCAAGTTCAAGATTGCCGATAACTTTATTATATTCTTCGCAGATTTTATCAAGCGCTTCTTCCGTTTCAAATGGTGCAAGCGGAGTAAATAAAACCTCTGAATGTCCGTCAGGGTAAGTTGCGCTTATATAATTTTGCACACTCTTTGTTTTGCCTGCCATTGGATTATTCATATGACTGTACATTATTTTATGAAGTTGTAAGATATAGTTTTTAGAAATTGGAATTGCATCAAAATTCTCGTGGATGATGTTAAGAGCATCTCTGTATCCCGCAATTTCTTGTTCATCACGGGTTCTGGGAGTCGTCTTTTCTGCTACAAGTTGTTTAATACGTGTATTTGTTGTAACGATACCTTCGATTGCATTGGAAGACTCTGTGCTTTGCACCTTTGCGATTTCCACAAGTTTTTCAAGCTCTTCAGGGCGCATCTTTAAATAGAAGTCCTGTTTTCCAGCTTCTTTATATATGCTAGCTACAAGACCGAGAAGTTCAGAATCCCATTTATGTTCTTTGATTATCGAATAATTAAATATTCTCATGCCCTTAACCTCCTTTCTTTCCCTTAAATATTATCACATATTAAGGGAACTGTCAATGTTTTAAGGAAATTTTCCCTTATTTATTATTTAGTTTTAAGGTAAAGTTATTCTGCAAAACTTCATCTAACATTTTTTAGCAGAATCAGTAAAATATATATTATTCATAAGGTTTAAGCATAAAAAATCAGCTTCCGACCATTTGTTAGATGCTGATTTCTCTTCATTAAGCCTTCTGTTACCGGCTTTTTTCTTTCAAAAATCTCTTCAACAGGAATGCCATGAAATATGGGAAAGTGTAAAATTTACCGTTATATCCTATGTTTTTATTGGCAAACTTAATACCATACTTAATATCTGTATATTTTTCTTTATCTATCAAATTATTTAGCGAAACAGTTGCACCGTCTGTTGCTTTTACTTCAACAGGCACAAGAGATTCTGAATCTCTCACGAAGAAATCCATTTCAAGCGTTCCCTTTTCATTTCGATAAAAATACAAATCGTATCCTTGTTTTTTTAACATTTCCCCAACTACATTTTCATATATTGCACCTTTATAGGTATTGAAATTTTTATTTGCACGTAAATCCTCCTGTGCCTCTTCATCAAGAGAGCCAACCAAAAGACCGGTATCTCCAAAATACAGTTTAAAATTATCGGGATTGTCATTTCCTTTAAGCGGAAGCTCAGGAGTTTCCAAACAATAACATGCATTTATTATTCCTGCTGAAATCAACCATTCAACAGTTCCTACATACTCTCTGTTTCTCGCTCCGTGCTCAATTTTTGATATTTGGAATTTCTTATTTTCTTTTCCAAGAAATGTAGATATTTTTCTGTAAACATTTAAAATTTTCCCTTTATCCAAACCTTTTGCATACTTAGTGATATCCTCTTCATAATCAAGCAAAATTTGCTTTTGCATCTTCAAGGTCCCACTATAATTTTTATTTACAACAAAGGATTTTACGATTGCAGGCATTCCGCCAAGAACCATATATTCACGGAAGTTTTCGAGCATAACATCAAATTCCACCTTTGAAAGCGGTTCAACCTTCAGCATCTTTTCATACATATCATTAATTTGTTCAGCACGGTAGCCTTTCGCCCACAAAAATTCTTCAAAATCCATCGAATACATTTCGTAATCTTCCTTAAATCCTACACTGTTCGATTCAATTTCTTCATAGCTTATTCCCATAAGAGAACCGGAGCAGATGACATCATATCGTCCGTCTAATTTAAACGACTTCAAACTTGTTGCACAGTTCGGGCATGCTTGCAGTTCATCAAAAAACAAAAGTGTTTGACCGGGTATAAATTCAAAGTCAGGATTCAATAGAGATATATTTTTCAAAATTGTATCTACTTCAAATCCATCATTAAATATTTTCTTATACTGTTTTTGTAGTACAAAATTAATTTCCACAACACTTTTATAATTTTGCTCTGCAAATTTTTGTATAGATACAGTTTTTCCAATTTGTCTGGCACCTTTAACAATCAATGGCATTCGTTCTGTATTTTGCTTCCATGTTATCAAATAATCATCTATTTTTCTTTTTAAAAGTTCCATTTTATGCACCTCCAAAAATACTATATCACAAAATTCCTGCTGTGTCAATCTTCAAAATCACATTTTTCCACCCGATATGTGATTATTATTTCACAAAATTCCTTTTTATATTCTTGTGATTCCCTAGAAACGTAAAAATTTCTTATGCTCAGGATTTTGATTTATAGTCCAAATAAAGTAAATATCAAGATTGATTTATATTCTTTATTTATCTAACATTTTTCTAGCACTTTTCTAGCGAAAACCCAAAAAACGCATCAAAAAGTGGCAATACGAAAATTTCCAGAACAGCAAAGGCTTTGAAGGATTTTAACCCCTCAAAGCCCTTATTTTATGCGGTTTTTATCGCTTTTTAAGTTCCTTTAACTTCCGCTAATTTACTCTATCTAAAAAGACTGTCTAGGAGCTCGAAATGCGTTTGCCTTAACAGGCACATGGATTCGAATTCCACCTTCTCCGCCACAAGCGAGGTTTTTGTTGCTGAAAGAACCTCGCTTTTACTTTCCTTTTTTATGCCGTCACAAGACCGGTCATAACATTCATTGAAATCATCTTATAATCGACATATACATTCCTGTGCTTATACCTGCACCGCATGCACCCCAAAATCTGCCTGCTCCGCCTGGAACTTGCTTTCCCCTTGCATACATTTCGGATAGCACAGTCGGCAAGTCAATATCTCCGCCTGCGTTTTTATATGCCGTAAGAAGTGCTGCACCTACCATAACATGATGCTCGGGACCGTGCATATGACAAAAGTCCATTGACATCATTTTCTCTAAAATCTCTATGGGATTTTTGGACTTTTCATTTAA
>JAFWWX010000104.1 GCA_017517985.1 Clostridia bacterium
CAGCTTTATTCATCGTGTTGAAGCACAAGTCCCCGACAGCCTTTACACAAGCTGTCGGGGAGACATTATACAGTTTTTAATTAATACATTCCGCCTGCACCGGGATTGGGCATATCCTTTACCGGTTCGGGTTTGTCTGCAACGAGTGCTTCTGTTGTGAGTATCATTGATGCAACGGAAGCAGCATTCTGAAGTGCGGATCTTGATACCTTTGCAGGGTCTACAATTCCCGCTTCATACATATCACAGTATACTTCATTGTATGCATCATAGCCGTAGCCAGACTTGCCGCTGGTCTTAATCTTTTCAAGAATTACAGAGCCGTCCTTGCCTGCATTTGCCGCAATCTGACGCACCGGCTCTTCGAGTGCCCTAAGAACTATCTTAACACCTGTCTTTTCGTCGCCGTCAACAGTATCAAGAACCTTTTCAACAGCGCCTGTAACATTTACAAGTGCTGTTCCGCCACCGGGAACAATACCTTCTTCAACTGCTGCCTTTGTAGCGTTGAGAGCATCTTCGATTCTCAGCTTCTTTTCCTTCATTTCTGTTTCTGTTGCTGCACCAACCTTGATTACTGCAACACCGCCTGCGAGCTTTGCAAGTCTTTCCTGAAGCTTTTCTCTGTCAAAATCAGAGGTTGTTGTTTCAATTGCTGCTCTTATCTGGCCAACTCTTGCCTTGATTTCATCGGGATCGCCCTTGCCACCAACGATGATTGTGTTTTCCTTTGTAATCTTAACCTGGCCTGCCCTGCCGAGCATATCAAGGGTTGTATCCTTGAGTTCAAGACCGAGTTCTTCGGAAACAACCTGTCCACCTGTAAGAATTGCAATATCTCTGAGCATTTCCTTTCTTCTGTCGCCAAAGCCGGGAGCCTTAACTGCAACGCAGGTAAATGTGCCTCTAAGCTTGTTTACGATAAGTGTAGAAAGTGCTTCGCCTTCAATATCTTCTGCGACAATAAGAAGCTTCTTTCCGGACTGCATAATCTGTTCAAGCAGAGGAAGAATATCCTGAATATTGGAAATCTTCTTGTCTGTGATAAGAATTACAGGCTCGTCGATTACTGCTTCCATCTTGTCTGTATCTGTTACCATATAGGGAGAGAGGTATCCTCTGTCAAATTGCATACCCTCAACAACTTCGCAGTAGGTTTCAGCGGACTTTGATTCTTCAACTGTGATAACACCGTCGCTTGTAACCTTTTCCATAGCATCCGCAATAAGCTGACCGATTACTTCGTCAGCAGAGGAAACAGCACCTACTCTTGCGATGTCCTTAGAGCCATTAACCTTGTGAGAAATATTTGCAAGCTCTGCAACTGCAGCATCAACCGCCTTCTGGATACCCTTTTTGATAACCATAGGATTTGCACCTGCAACAACATTCTTCATACCTTCTCTGACAAATGCCTGAGCAAGAAGTATCGCTGTTGTTGTACCGTCACCGGCAGCGTCGTTTGTCTTTGTTGCAACTTCTTTAAGAAGCTGAGCTCCCATATTTTCCATCGGGTCTTCAAGCTCGATTTCCTTTGCAATTGTTACACCGTCGTTTGTGATAAGGGGAGAACCGTATTTCTTATCAAGAACAACATTTCTGCCCTTGGGTCCCATTGTTATTTTTACTGTATCGGCTGTGATGTCAACGCCCTTAACAAGTGCATTTCTGGCATCTATACCGTGTGAAATAAGCTTTGCCATAATAAAAACCTCCAAACATTTACGCTTTAAAACATTTCGCTATATTGAATACTAAAATCAAAATTTTCTCTGATTAAGAAGTTTGTGAAGCAACCTAAAAAAGCTTCGCTTTCTTCTCATTCACTACGCGTTATGCATTACGCATTAAGCATTATGCATTTTATTCGTTCAGTCCTCAACAATCGCGAGTATATCTGCCTGTCTTACGATTGTATATTCTTCGCCGTCACACTTAACTTCTGTGCCGGAATACTTGCTTGTGATAACCTTATCACCTTTTTTAACAGTCATTACAACTTCCTTACCATCTACCATTCCGCCGGGACCCACTTCAATAACAATTGCAAAGCTGGGTTTTTCCTTTGCAGCTCCTGTTAAAATAATTCCGCTTTTTGTTGTTTCTTCGGCTTCGGTTGCCTTGATTATTACTCTGTCAGCAAGTGGCTTGAGTGTCATACCGAATTCCTCCTTAAAAAGATAATATAAAAGTTTATTTTTTACTCTGTTATTAGCACTCGATACATCAGAGTGCTAAAACTACAACGAGTATTGTAGTACATTAATATTTAAAAATCAAGCATTTTTTGACTTATTTACATTTTTTTAACATTCAAAATTTGCAAAAACTTGCTGTATCTGCGGGTTCGACAAAATACCGCAAAATCAATTCTTTCTCGCAAGTCCTCCGGTAGTATCACACGCAAGAATATATTCGCCGGAAAGAAGAATATCACACAGCTGTCTCTCAGTTTCGACATCACTAAAAGTTATGATTCCGCCGCGTGCTTCGTCGCCGCCATCGTGAAAATCCGAGCCTGAAATCATACGCATACCGTGTATATCCGCCCAGAGACGCGCTATATCGTTTCTCGAATTTTGTCTTGGGTGACCGTTATTCACTTCAATTCCGTGAAGATACTTTGTAGGTGTAATTTTCATATTGTCACGGAAAGGGTGCGCCTGAAATATCAGAATACCGTTTTCCTCTGCAACGGAGTGAAACTTTCCTATTCCGAGTGTGCGTATATCCGGATTTGCTTTCAGAAATTCTTCCGTTACGCCATAGACAAGATAATCGTTTTTGTCATCGCAAAATCTAAGTTCACAGCCAAGGAAAACTTTCATACCGTACTTTTTCGCATATTCCCTACCTTTTTTCACGGGAGCACAAAAGCTTTCTATAAACTCATCCCAGTCCTTCTCGGAGTTTTCCGTACCAACAGTCCAGTTATTCAGATGGTTTGTGATTACCACTGCATCATATCCCTTTGCGTGATATCTGTCTATTACCTCTTCAATAAATATATGTCCGCAGGAGCTTACCTCCTTTGTGTGTGCATGCAATTCAATCAGCATTATTATATTTTACTCCCCGATTTGCTTTTTCAAAGGTTTTTTTAGAAAAGTCTTTATAGTATTGATAAAGATAGCACTTTATCATTCCGTTATAAAGCTTTCTTGCCTTGTTTGAGCGCTTACCGTACAGCCTTTCAAATTCCTCCTCGCTTGTCAGAAGGTACATCTGCCATGGGGGAACAAGTGTTGAAAAGGTTTTGCCAAGCTTTTTGTAAAGCTCTCTTGCTTCTCTGATTGTGCCAAGTCTTTCACCATAGGGCGGATTGCAGACTATTGTTGTCCTCTCGCCGTTATCAAATATTTTAAGAGCATCTTTTTGGAAAATTTTAATATAATTCTCCATTCCTGCTCTTTTGGCGTTTTCCTTTGCAAGTTTTACACAGTCACCGTCTATATCAGACGCCCATGCCTTGAAGGTTGTATTAAGATTTACTGCGTTTGCAGCCTCTTCCCTTGCGTCCTTCCATACCTTTTTAGGTATCCATCTGTAATGCTCTGCAGAAAATCTTCTTCTTATACCGGGCGCAGTATTTGTCATTATAAGCGCTGCTTCTATCGCAATTGTTCCGCTTCCACAGAAGGGGTCCCAGGTAATTACATTTTCTCTGGGTCTTGAAAGCTTTACAAGAGCCGCCGCAAGAGTTTCGCGAAGCGGTGCTTCCGCTGCCTTTTCTCTGTAACCTCTTTTAAAAAGCGGTTCGCCTGAGGTATCTATCATAAGAGTCGCCTTATCATTAAGGATAAAGAAATCTATTTTTACCTTTGTCTCGTTTTCCTCAAACCAATCAATGCCGTAAACACTCTTAAGTCTTTCCACCATCGCCTTTTTCACTATACTCTGGCAATCCGGAATACTTGCAAGCTGTGATTTTATTGAATGACCGGAATTTGGAAACGCATCCTTTTCTCCGATATACTTTTCCCACGGTATAGCTTTTGTTCCGTCAAAAAGTTCTGTAAAGCTCTGTGCTGTAAATTCACCTGCTACTATAAACACACGCTCTGCGCATCGAAGCCACATATTACAACGTGCTATCGCAGTAATATCTCCCTCAAAGTACACTCTGCCGTCTATTGTTTCAAGTCTTTTGTAGCCGAGCTCATCTATTTCTTCGCCAACAAGCCTTTCAAGTCCGAAAAGGCAGGTAGCTACATATTTTATCTTTTCCATTTGCTGTTTAAATCCTTATTTTCTTAATCTATTACGAGAAAATACTCCTATAGGAATCGTCTTCCTTTCCGAACAACTTCAAAAGAAGCCATACAAAGAATGACTTGACCACAATTGTCAAAGTATACGCAACAACAAAAATCATTGATGCAAAAATAATAACATTATTCGTTACTATACCCTCTGTAGCAGGAATGGACATAACAAAAAACCACACCGCAAACGCCCCATAGGAAAAGGCGAATTTAAGTATTCTCGCAATAACGCCGTTTATTCTTTTGAAAAGATCAATGATTACAACAGAAAGTGACGTTACAGCAGCAAAAAACATTGTCTGCCAGTAAAGAGAGCCAACCTTTATTTTTGTAGCCATAACTAGATGATCCACATTGACAGTCAAAAGGTTATATGTGACCATTGCAAGAGTAACACAAGTAAATATCGCAAATGTGATATTAAAAAACTTTTTTATTTGATTAAGTACTTTCATTTTACAAATACCTCCATTTTAAAAAATTCATATTATAATACCATATTTTCCCCATATTTTCAAGGTTTATTTTGAAATTTTAATATAAACATTTCCTGAACAGCAGTAATTGTTGCATATATTTAGTATTATTTTACAGTGATTGCCTTGTTAATTCACGAAATATCGTGTATAATAATTTTATGTTTTAATTTTGCTGTAAAGAGAGGTCTTTTAATGTTCGGATATATAAAGCCTTACGAGGACGAACTAAAGGTGCGCAATTTCAAGCTTTATCGTAGTCTTTACTGTGGACTATGTAAAAGTGCCGGAAAGAATATAAGCATCTTTTCCAGATTCTTTCTGAGCTACGATTATACATTCTTTGCGGCAGTGCGTATGGTGTTTGAAAGAACGCCGTACACATTCAAAAAATCACGTTGTGGCTTTCATCTTTTTGCAAAAAAAGATATTATTGCGGACAACAGCGCCATCTCCCTCTCCTGTGCTATTTTTTCAATACTTACATACTATAAACTGCTTGACAATATAAAAGACGAGGTTTTTTTTAAGTCGTTAGGGGCAAGATTTCTTCTCCCCTTCGCCTCGCATATGAGAAAAAAGGCTCTAAAAAGAGGCTTTTCGGATGCGGATATGATAATTTCCGACTGTATGGAGCAAATCGGAAATCTTGAAAAAAGAAAGGATGTTTCCTCCTGTGAGATTTCCGCCGTTTTCGGAGATATGATGGCGTATCTGCTGAAACTCGGACTTAAAGCTGAGGACAAAGATGACGCCGAGGTTGTCGGCTTTGAAATCGGCAGATTCATATATATGGCGGACGCTCTTGATGACCTTGAAAAAGATGAAAAGCGCAACCGCTTCAATCCCTATCTTAACGAATACAAAGACAGCATAACTGCCCGTACAGAGCTTTACAAGCAGAAAAACATACTTGTTCACGGCACAGATGTTGCGGCAGATATAATAAGTACAAGAATGAAAAGTCTTGACCAACAACACAGAGATCTGTGCGAAATAATTCAGAATATACTATATCTCGGATGCCCGTCTGTGATTGACGGAATATTTGACAAGAACAAACCCGGAAATTGCAGTGAAAATTGCAAAAATGGTTTTGGAAAGGAACAGTAACCTTATGAAAAGTCCATATGAAATACTAGGAGTATCACCCAACGACTCTGATGAAGATATAAAATCCGCTTACAGAAGGCTTGCAAAAAAATATCATCCGGATGCAAATCCCGGAAGCGAATATGCCGCGGAGAAAATGCGTGAAATCAATGCTGCATATGATAAAATTCAGGAATTAAGAAACGGAAACAGTCAAGGCTCCTATTACGGCTCCGCACAATACGGCGATACAGGCTCCTATGAAAGAATGAAAAACACCGCAAGAGTACAACTGAATGCAGGAAATGTTTTTGGCGCAATAAGTCTTTTGCAAAGCATTCCCGAAGGCTATCGCGATGCCGAGTGGCACTACATTATGGGACATATATATCTTCGTATGAACAACACAGGATATGCGGCAAGAGAGTTTTCTATCGCTCACAATCTTGCCCCATCAAATCAGGAATACAAAACAGCCTTTGAAAACCTCAACTCAAGAACAACCGGATACGGTGACTTTATGGGGGACGGTAATTTTCATACCTACCGCGCCGGTTGCTCATGCTGTGACCTTTGTACCTGCCTTTGCTGTCTTAATAATCTTTTCAGCTGTATGAGGGGTTGCTGAAGCTGAATTTTCACGGAGGAATTTCTTTTGAAAAAAAATGAAACTAAAAAAATAGCTCTTGCATCATTGTTTTGCTCTATATCCGTAATTGTTTCGGTAATAGGCTGTGTCTTTGATATGGCAGACCTTGTTGCAGCCTCTGCTGCATCCGTTACGGTAGCTGTTTCAAAAATCGAGTTGGGCGGTAAATATCCTTATCTTATATATGCAGCTACAGGTACACTTCTGTTTCTGCTTTTCCCTTCAGCTACTGTCACCTGGTATTTTATTATGTTGTTCGGATACTATCCAATCTTACAAAGCTACATTTTAAGACTTCCCGCCATCCCCCGAAGAATTATAAAATTTATAATATTCAATTTAGCAATAATGGCTGTATATATACTGCTTATGAAAACACTGCTGCTTTCCCCGGAAGCTGAGTATGAATCCTACCTTTTACCCGCCCTTTGGATTCTTGCTAATATCTTTCTTGCTGTCTTTGATTATTCTCTGACTGTTTTTATATTGGCGTATGTCAAGGTTTTCAGGAAAAAATGGGGAATTGATAAATTTATGCTGAAGCACTGATAACCGGTATAATATTTCGGATAATATTCACACGAAAGTCACATTATACGGTTATAATGCAATAGTAATAAATATTATAGTGTTAGTTAATATTAAAGAAAGGTTTGTGTAAAACAAAAATGAAAAGAATACTCTCTATCCTGCTTGTGCTTGCCCTTTGTGCTGCTTCTCTTTACTCCTGCGGCAAAAACAATAATTCAGATGAGTCAATCAAGGACCCAACACAAAAAAACGCTGATACAATCAAAGGCAACGATTCCGATGCAGACAAAAATACAGACGAAAAAACAGACGAAAAAACAGACGAAAAAACAGACGAAAAAACAGATGAAACATCTGAAGACAACACACAAAATACTCCTGATACAACCACGGAAAACTCCGATGCAGACACGGCGGTCACTATCGACGACTATAACTGGATTTACGGTGACGATGAAGTAATGTTCACCATAAACGGCCTTTCGGTTGATTTTGCCTCGTTCCGTCACTATGTAATGTACAATAAGCCGGTTTTTGACGGTGGCGACGAAAACTACTGGACAGAGGAAAATCAGACAGAATTTTTCAATTTAATAAAGGACGAGTTCAAGTACTACTATTCAAATGTACTCCTGGCAAAGGAAAAAGGTCTCAAACTTTCAGAAGAAGACACTCAATACATTAAGTCACAAATAGACTCTCTTAAAGAATCCACAGGTAGTAACGGTCAAGCGAGCTTTGAAGAAAGTCTTGGCGAAATGTTTCTCACCGAAGAAATCTATACAGACCTTGTAACCTATGAATATTATATTCAGGAACTTGTTGAATCTATGGTCGACAAGAAAGAAATAGATGATTATATTAACAAAAATTATGTAACTGTTCAGCACGTCCTCATATCCACTGACGACGAGGAAGGAAACGCTCTTTCCGAAGAAGCTGCAGCGGAAAAGTTGAAACTTGCCAATGATATATATGCAAAGGCTGTTGGCGGCGAAGATTTCAGAGCCCTTATTGACCAGTACGGCGAAGACCCTGGCATGACAGTTCAGGATTCTTACACCTTTACAAAAGGTCAGATGGTTGCTGAATTTGAAAGTAAGTCCTATGAGCTGGGTATAGGTGAAATCAGTGAACCTGTAAAATCCGATTTCGGCTATCACATAATAAAGAAACTCCCTCTCGACAAAACTGCTGTGCCCGTCGAAGACTCTAACGATTACCTTAATATCGTATATAAACTTGGTTACGATGAATACTCGGAAGAAATCACAGCATATATGGAAACTGTTGAGATTGTGGACACCGATGCGTTCAAAGCAATTACAATTACCAACATCGGTACACTCAAAAGCTCTGCAAAATAATTTACAGTAAATAAAACTATGGCGGAAGTTACAACTGTGACTTTCGCCTTTTGTTAATCCATTAATTTTTTCTGAAATTAACGGAATATATATTGCAATGTTTTGACTTATGGTATATAATATAGGAAATTTTTATTGTATATTGAATTTTTAAGTACTTATACTTGTATAAACCGAAAGGAATGATAATATGCGTATAGTAGTCAAGGTTGGAACATCAACACTTGCACACCCGGGAGGAAGAATAAATATAAGACGTATAGAAAAGCTCTGTAAGGTTTTGTCGGATCTTAAAAATGCGGGAAATGAAATTGTACTTGTTTCCTCCGGTGCTATCGGAATGGGAATCGGAAAGCTTTCTCTCGGCGAAAAGCCCACTGATATTCCCACAAAGCAGGCTGCGGCCGCTGTCGGTCAGTGTGAGCTGATGTATACATATGACAAGCTCTTTTCAGAACACAATCACACAGTTGCACAGCTTCTTCTAGTAAAAAGCGATATTGATAACGAGCATAGAAGACACAACTTTCACAACACTATGTCAAGACTTCTTGAGCTTTCTGCAATTCCGATTATTAATGAGAATGACACGGTATCAACGGAGGAAATTGTCATAGGTGACAATGACACACTCTCTGCCATTGTTTCGGTTGAAACAAACGCAGACCTGCTTGTCCTTCTCTCGGATATTGACGGTCTTTACACCGCTGACCCCCATAAAAATGCAGATGCAACGCTTATTGGTGAGGTAAGAAAAATAACACCTGAAATTCTCGCCCTTGCAGGCGGTGCCGGCACAGCTCTTGGCACAGGCGGTATGGAAACAAAGCTGAAAGCTGCACAAATTGTAACAGAAGCAGGTACTGATATGATTATAGCAAACGGTGAAAATCCTGATGTTCTTTACAACATAATTGACCGTATTCCCTTTGGCACAAGATTTTACAGCAATAAATAATGGAGCTTTTATATGACTACACTTGAAATAATGCAGAACGCAAAGCTTGCAAAAAAAGCAGCTGTGCTTCTGACAGAGGAAAATAAAAACAAAGCCCTTGAGGCAATGTCCGAAGCACTTATTTCCGACACAGACAAAATACTCTCTGCCAATAAAATTGATGTTGAAAATGCAAAGGGCAAAATATCAGATGTTATGATTGACAGGCTCAGCCTTACAGAACAGAGAATACAGTCTATGGCAGATGGAATAATTGCGGTATCAAAGCTCTCTGACCCCTGCACAAGAGTTCTTTCGGAGTACATACGTCCTGACGGTCTTAAAATCACAAAAAAGGCTGTTCCTATGGGCGTTGTTGCAATTATTTATGAGAGCAGACCCAATGTCACAAGCGATGCGGCGGCCCTTTGCATAAAGTCGGGGAATGTTTGTATTCTTCGTGGTGGGAAAGAAGCCTATAACAGTTCAAGGGCAATTGTTGACGCATTGAGAAAGGGACTCTCCTCCGTTGGACTTTGCGAAAATCTTGTTTCTCTTGTTGACGACATTACAAGACAAAGTGCAACTGATCTTATGACCGGAGTAGGGTATGTTGACCTTCTTATTCCAAGAGGGGGTGCCGGACTTATAAAGGCGTGCACAGAGAATGCAAAAGTACCCTGCATTGAAACCGGAACAGGAATTTGTCATATTTACATTGACAAGGATGCAGATGTTGAAAAGGCTGTAAAAATTCTGTATAACGCAAAGACAAGCAGACCATCAGTATGTAACGCGGCAGAGGTTTGTCTTGTACACAAGGATAATGCAAAGGAAATTCTGCCAAAAATAAAAAAAGCACTTGTGGATGAAAGGCTTGAAAGAGGAGAAATTCCGGTGGAGCTTCGCCTTTGCGAAAATTCATCACAAATAATTGACGGCACAGCTTGCGGTGAGAATGATTTTGACACGGAATTTCTTGATTATATTCTTGCAGTTAAAGTTGTCTCGGATATTGACGAGGCAATCGACCACATTTCCGCCCATTCCACACGCCACAGCGAAGCTATCATCACCGAAAATAAAGAGTCGCAGGATATATTTACACGCAGTATTGACAGCTCATCCCTGTATATCAACGCTTCCACAAGATTTACCGATGGCGGTGAGTTTGGTCTCGGCTGTGAAATGGGAATTTCCACACAGAGACTTCACGCAAGAGGCCCTATGGGACTTTGCGAGCTGACAACATACAAATACATCATTACAGGAGACGGCCACATACGGTAAGGTCAAAATCAATAAATAATATCGCGGTGGCAGAGGCGTACAACCTCTGTCCCCTTTTTTATAAAGCTTTACGGTTTTTATACCTGTACATCCGGTAATGATTTTTTGTCACAAAGCATCATATATTATTAAAAAGTTTACTGTTATCACATTTCTTTCAGAAAAGACTTTAAAAATATTAACTGCATCTTTATAGTCGAATTATTGACTTTACTGCAGCAAAATGATATAATAAAATGATATAATAAAATGATATAATAGATAATATTTTTTGTAACAGAAAGGGTGACCATCCAAAAATGAAAGATTCATTAAATAATTCAGCCCTGTTTCTCGGAATAGACATCGGCTCTACAACTGCGAAGATTGTCATTCTTGAAAATGAAAAAATAATATACAACAAATATGAACGGCACTACTCCAAGGTGCGCGAAAAAACTGCAGAAATGCTACAGGAAATAAAGCCTATACTTACAGGCAAAAGATTTCGTACTGCAATATCAGGCTCAGCCGGAATGGGACTTGCCCAATGTGCAGATATTCCCTTTGCCCAGGAAGTGTTTGTTGTAGGCGAGGTAATAAGACGAAAAGAACCGGATACCTCTGTTGTAATTGAACTAGGTGGCGAGGATGCGAAGATTATCTTTTTTGACGGTGCTCCAGATGAACGAATGAACGGCTCCTGCGCAGGCGGAACCGGTGCTTTTATAGACCAGATGGCAACACTTCTCTGTATGTCCAACGATGATATGGATGCTGCAAGCCTTGAACATAAAAAGCTTTACCCCATCGCCTCAAGATGCGGAGTTTTTGCAAAGACTGACATACAACCGCTTCTGAATCAGGGTGCGAGCAAAGCGGATGTCGCGGCAAGTATATATCAGGCGGTGGTAAATCAGACTATCGGTGGTCTTGCCCAAGGAAGAAAAATCAAGGGAAAAGTAATGTTCCTCGGAGGTCCTCTTTACTACTGTCACGGTCTTCGTGAAAGATTTGTGAAAACTCTTGGACTTACAGAAGAAACCGCGGTATTTCCGGACTATGCAATATATGCTGTTGCACTCGGTACTGCGCTGTACGCTATGAAGGCAGGCAGGGAAACAGACATCGAACAGCTTATATCTCTGATTGAAAATGCGAAGGCGTCCTCCACCACCGACGACTCGCTTCCTCCCCTATTCAATAGCGAAGAAGAATATGCTGAATTTTCCGAGCGTCACGCTATGGCAAATGTGCAAACAAAGGATATTAAGGACTATTCAGGAAACGCATATCTTGGTATTGATTGTGGCAGCACAACTACAAAGCTGGTTCTACTCTCAGAGGATAACCAGATAATATACAGCTATTATGCCTCGAATATGGGAAATCCGGTCGAGGTTGTAAGAGGCGAACTTGGTAAAATCTATGCCCTTTGCGACAACAGAATAACTATATGCGGAAGTGCCGTTACCGGCTACGGCGAAGACCTTATAAAAAATGCTTTTGGCTGTGATTTGGGTATTGTGGAAACAATTGCCCACTATACTGCCGCAAAGCATTTCTGTCCGGAGGTTGATTTCATTCTTGACATAGGCGGTCAGGATATAAAGTGCTTCAAGATTAAAAACGGCGCTATTGACAGTATTATGCTGAACGAGGCCTGTTCCTCCGGCTGTGGCTCATTCCTTGAAACTTTTGCAAAATCAATGGGGTGCCCTATTGACGAATTTGCAAAAAAAGGTATTTACGGAAAACATCCGGTAAATCTTGGATCAAGATGTACGGTGTTTATGAACTCCAGTGTAAAGCAAGCACAGAAAGACGGCGCAGGGGTTGAAGATATTTCTGCCGGTCTTTCAATAAGTGTTGTGAAAAACGCAATATACAAGGTTATACGTGCCGCAAGCGCAGATGAGCTTGGAACAAATATTGTTGTTCAGGGTGGTACATTCTATAACGATGCAGTGCTTCGCGCCTTTGAAAGAGAGCTTGGTAAAAATGTTATCCGTCCCGGAATCGCAGGACTTATGGGAGCTTATGGTGCTGCTCTTTATTCAAAAAGGTGCAAGGTGTCCTCTCTGATTAGTAAAGAAGCTCTTTCGGCTTTTTCGCATACATCAAAATCCGTTTCCTGCAAGGGCTGTACAAACAACTGTCATCTGACTGTCAATACTTTTGCTGACGGAAGGAAGTTTATCTCCGGTAACAGATGCGAAAAAGGCCTTGGACTTGCAAAATCGGAATTAGAAGTTCCGAATCTTTATGAGTTTAAAAGAAATACTATTATGTCAATGCAGGGAGGCGATGGAAAAAGAGGAACGGTCGGTCTTCCTCTTGCTCTCGGAATGTATGAGCTTCTCCCCCTTTGGTACGGCATTTTCAGCGAACTTGGCTTCAGGGTTATTCTTCCGAAAATGTCCACAAGGCGAACATACGAAAAAGGACAGCTTTCCATTCCTTCGGATACTGTCTGCTATCCGGCAAAACTTATGCACGGTCATATAGCAGAGCTTATTTCCGAAAATCCGGATGCAATCTTCTATCCCTGTCTTTCATACAACATTGATGAAAAATCTTCCGACAACCACTACAACTGTCCCGTCGTCGCTTACTACTCTGAGCTTCTTTGTGGAAACATTGAGGAGCTTCAAAGCACAAAATTCCTGTACCCATACCTTAACATAAACAGCAAAAAAGAGCTTGCAAAGGAGCTTTCGGAATATATTTCAAAAAAGCTTTGCCCGATAACCGTAAAAGAAGCAAAGAAAGCCGTAGAGCGTGGATTTGAACTTTACAACAGCTATATGGACAATGTGAAGCGCGAGGGTGAGAAAGCGCTTGCCTTTGCAAAAGAGCATGGAATGAGAGTCATGATTCTTGCAGGGCGTCCATATCACATCGACTCTGAAATCTGCCACGGAATTGATGACCTTGCAAAGAGTCTTGGCTTTGTAGTTGTAAGCGAGGACAGTGTATGTCATCTGGCAGAGCCTGTAAAGGTAAATGTACTTAATCAGTGGACATATCACGCAAGACTCTACCGTGCGGCAATGGTAGCAGCGAAAATTCCGAATACCGAACTTGTTCAGCTCGTTTCCTTTGGCTGTGGAGTTGATGCTATTACAACAGATGAAGTTCGCTCTCTTCTTGAAGAAAGAGGAAAATTCTATACACAGATTAAAATAGACGAAATCACAAACCTTGGTGCTGTAAAAATAAGACTGCGTAGTCTTATCGGTGCTATTGATGAAAAGAAGGAAAAGGAGGTGCATTAAATTTTATGGGTAATTATGTTGAATTTACAGAAGAAATGAAAAAGGATTATACAATACTTGTTCCCAATATGCTTCCGATGCACTTCAAGCTGATTATGAGAGTGCTGAAAAACTACGGCTTCAACATGGAACTCCTGGAAACAGAGGGTAAGCACATCTCGGAAAAGGGGCTCAGATTTGTACATAATGACACCTGCTATCCCGCAATTCTTGTCATTGGTCAGTTTCTTGACGCAATTGAAAGTGGAAAATACGACCCCCACAAAGTAGCTCTCATACTTTTCCAAACCGGTGGCGGTTGCAGAGCCTCAAACTATGTGTCATTACTGCGAAAGGCACTTAAAAAGGCAGGCTACGGTTATGTGCCTGTTATAGCATTCAGCTTTGGCGGAATCGAAAAACATTCCGGTTGGAGAATTTCTCCTGCTATGTACTATAAACTTTTCCACGCTCTGCTTTATGCGGATTTGCTTATGAATCTTCAGAATCAGTGCAAGGTTTATGAAAAGCATCCGGGAGATACCGACCTTGTGTGCGAAAAATGGCTTGCAAAGCTCACTGCCGGAAATCAAGTTTCGGGGAAAATAAAGACAAAGAATGTAAAATCCAATTACATTGAGATAATAAAGGACTTTGCTGCTATTGAAAAAGTGAAGAAACCAAAGCTGAAAGTCGGAATTGTCGGCGAAATTTTTGTGAAGTACTCCCCACTTGGCAATAATAATCTTGCAGATTTTTTAGTAAAAAACGATGCCGAGCCGGTAATCCCCGGATTTATCGATTTTCTTCTTTACTGTCTTTACAATGTTCTTCTTGATAAAAAGCTCTACGGCTTTAAATCTCCCATATACACAGCATACTCTCTCGCCTATAAACTGATTCTCAAAAAGCAAAAAGAACTTATATCTGCAATACGCGAGGAAGGTACTTTTGATGCCCCGACTCCCTTTGATGTTACACTCACCCTTGCAAAGGGCATTATAAGCTACGGAACAAAAATGGGCGAAGGTTGGCTTCTCACCTCTGAAATGGTTGAACTTTATCACAGCGGAGCAAAGAATATTGTCTGCACTCAACCCTTTGGGTGTTTACCAAATCACATCTGCGGAAAAGGAATGATGAAACCGCTTAAGGAAAAGTATCCCGGCATAAATATTGTTGCCATTGACTATGACGCCGGGGCAACAGCAGTAAATCAGGAAAACCGAATCCGTCTTATGCTCTCCAACGCAAAACTTGCAATGGAAGAAGCAGAAGAAAAAACAGCCAAAACAGATAACAAAAAGGAAGCTGTTGCCATACAGTAAAACAAAAAAATTAATCCCTGTCGGATATTTTCCGGCAGGGATTTTGTCATATTAATATTTTCAGAACTGTGCAATAGTTACGGTGAGCACAGAAAGAATCATCAGTGCCGCAAGAACAAGACATATAACTCTGGCTGCTTTTTTATTCATTGTGTCACCTTCTTTCTTAAATCTTCTTTAATATTTTAACCGTCATATACGGAAGCTTGGTTGTATCCTTTTCCGTTTTACCGGTCATCAAATCCTTGTACTTTGCACCAAGTGTTCGTTCAACGGTTTTATCTGTCGCATTTGCCATAACAAGAATTTCGTCCTCGCCACAGAAGCGCTTATATGAAACAAAACCGTCTGATTTCTCTGTAAAGATAAAATCACCGTCACGGAATAGTTTTTCTTCTCTTCTGATATTTCCGAGCTTTCTGTAGTAGTCAACAAGCTCCGTGTTCTGCTTATGCCACGGATACGGCATTCGGCAGAATGGGTCACCATAGCCCTCAAGACCGGTTTCGTCACCGTAGTAAACAGAGGGTGAACCGAAAAGTGTATACTGTATTGCAGCAGCTGCCTTAAGTCTTCTTACACCGTCAACTCTCTGCTTTTTAGTCATTCTCTTTTCAGCGAGCTGTTTGTGTGTAAGTCCCATAGCACAGTCACCTGCAAGAACAGTTATTATTCTGTCCGTGTCGTGAGTGCCAACAATATTCATAAGAACATCCGAGCACTGTTTGGGATAGCTTGCATATAGCTCTGTTATCATATTATAGAAAAATTCAGAATTGCCATTTTTTATAAATTCAATAACTGCATTCTTCTGAGGATAGTTCATTACGCTATCAAGGCTCTTTCCCCTGAAGTATTTTCTTCTCTTTCCATATGAAATCTTATCCGCTGCATTTTCCCAGACTTCACCTATGATAAGTCCGTCAGGATTTTTTTTGCGGACAATATTTCTCAGTCCCTCAAGGAAGTCCTCCGGAAGCTCATCTGCAACATCAAGTCTTATACCACCGATACCCATATCAAAGTATTTAGAAATAACACCCTTTTCACCGAGAAAATATTCACGGCATTTATGAGTATCAAGTCTCAGCTTTGGCAATATTTCAATTCCCCACCAGGACTGATAACTTCCGTCGTCACCAAAGGTATACCAGTCTCGGTACGGTGAGCCTTCATCTTCGTATGCGCCAACGCTGTCGTATCTTCCGTAGCGGTTGAAATACTTACTGTCGTCACCTGTATGATTGAAAACACCGTCAAGGACAATTTTAATATTCCTTTTCTTCGCTTCAGTTATCAACTCTGCGAGAGCCTCATCCGAGCCAAACATTTCATCAACCTGCATATAATCGCCGGTATCGTACTTATGATTGGAATACGCCTTGAATATGGGGCTTAAATATATACATCCAACTCCCAATGACTGAAGATAGTCAAGCTTTTCGCAAACACCAAAAAGTGTTCCGCCAAAAAATACGTTATTTTCCAGAAATGCCCCCGGATACTCCGCATATTGAGGAATACCGTTCTCCCAGTCGGGATTTAAAATAGCAGTTTCAGATACGGGAACGTTTTTTGACCCTTTGAAGAATCTATCCACAAAAACATGGTACATTATGTTGCCCTTGAACCATTCGGGAGTTTCATAATCCCTATCATAGACAAGAAGTCTGAAGCTGGTCTCCGGATAATTCTCACAAAGAGTAAAATCCGCATTGTTTACACTTTTTGTATAAAGAGTAAAGCTACCAAAGGATATTTCAAAATGATAATAGTAAAGTCCGTTTGCAAGCTTTCCGGGAAGCTTGTCTGCAGAAAGTGACAGTTCAAATCTGTCCGTTACATAATCGGTTGAATGCTCAAGGTCAAATGTACTTGCATCTTCTCCGTCAGGTGAAATGCAAAGCTTTACACCGCACGCCCCAACGCTTCTTGGAATTTCAAGTGCCATAACGAGTTCGGTGCTGTTATCCCCTTCTGGCACTGCACCAAACCTTGTAAAATCGGAGTCTCCGAATTTCTTAGTTATACGGACAGCGGAATTTTCAGATTCAATACCGTTATACTGTACCTTACCGAAAATTCCCTTTTCCGCTAACCTTTCTTTAATCAAACTCTGCATATGTTACGCTTACAATTATTTGCCTTTTCAGATTTTCTTAAGTTTCCAGATTCTCTGAGCATATTCTTCAATGCTTCTGTCAGCTGCAAACTTTCCGGCACTTGCAATATTTACAAGAGACATTCTGTTCCATTCTTTGCTGTTCTTGTAGATTCCCAGAGCCTTATCATGAGCCTGTCTGTAGGATTCAAAATCAGCAAGACACATATAGGGGTCTGCAACACCGTAACCCTGGAGAAGGTATGAGCTGATGTCTCTGAAGCTTTCGCCTGCAAATCCGATGCCGAGGGCGTCAACTGCACGTCTGAGTCTTTCGTTGCCGGTATAGAACATTGTTGACTGATAGCCGGAGAGCCACATCTGGTCAACCTCCTGGCATGTAAGGCCAAAGATAAACATATTTTCGTCGCCTGTTTCTGCAACCATTTCAACATTCGCACCGTCATAGGTTCCGATTGTAAGAGCACCATTAATCATCATCTTCATACAACCGGTACCGCTTGCTTCTTTACCTGCAAGAGAAATCTGTTCGGAAATTTCAGCCGAAGGAATAAGCACTTCCGCAAGGCTTACATTATAGTCCTCAAGGAATACAACCTTAAGCTTTTCACGGATTACAGGGTCTCTGTCAATATCCTTTGCAAGCATACAGATAAGTCTTATGATATTCTTTGCCATTGTATATCCCGGAGCAGCCTTTGCACCGAAGATAAATGTCTGAGGCTGAATATCAAGATTGGGATTTTCACGAAGCTCATTATAGATTGAAATAATGTTAAGAGCATTGAGAAGCTGTCTCTTATATTCGTGAAGTCTCTTTACCTGAACGTCAAAGAGAGAATTGGGGTCAATCTTAACGCCTGCTTTATTAAACAGATAGTTTGAGAAAGCTATCTTGTTGTTTTTCTTTATATCGCCAAGCTTTGCAAGTACAGTCTTGTCATTCTCGTATTTTCTAAAGTCAGAAAGAAGCTCAGGGTGCTTTCTGTAGTCACCACCGATAGTTTCGTCAAGAAGTCCTGCAAGTCCGGGGTTGGAGTAACAGAGCCATCTTCTGTGAGCAACACCGTTTGTTACATTTGTGAATCTGTCAGGATACATTCTGTAGAAATCCTTGAATACGGTTTCCTTGAGAATGTCGGAGTGAAGGGCAGATACACCGTTAACGGTATGAGAACCGATTACAGAAAGGTTCGCCATTCTCACCTGGTTGTGACCGATAATTGCCATGTTGGAGATTCTGTTCCAGTTTCCGGGGAACATATTCCACGCAGCACGGCAGAAACGCTCGTTGATTTCTCTGACAATTGTGTGTATTCTGGGAAGCTTGAGTCTGAAGATGTCTTCATTCCAGGTTTCAAGAGCTTCCGGCATTACTGTATGGTTTGTATAGGAAACTGTCTTTATAACAGTGTTCCATGCCTTATCCCAGTCATAGCAGTATTCATCTATGAGTATTCTCATAAGTTCAGGAATACAGAGTGCGGGATGTGTATCGTTAATGTGGATTGCAACCTTATCGGAGAAGTTTTCGAGGGTCTTATATACAGCCATATGGTCACGAATAATACTCTGAACAGAGGCTGATACAAGGAAGTACTGCTGTGAAAGTCTAAGAAGCTTTCCTTCGTTGTGGTTATCTGAAGGATAAAGCACCTTTGAAATGATGTCAGCATTTGTGCTTTCTCTCATAGCGCTGTAGTACTGACCCTGGGTGAAGAGACCCATATTGAAGTTCTGAATATCTCTTGCCTTCCAGAGTCTGAGTGTGGAAACAGCCTTTGAATCAGCACCGGATATCATCATATCATACGGTACTGCTTCCATTTCTTCAGCATCCTCGTAGTAAACCTCGCATCTGCCGTTTTCCCATCTTTCCTTTACATGTCCGCCAAAACGAACCTTGAAGGTTCTATCTGTTCTGGGAACAAGCCATACTTCACCGCCGGGAAGCCATACATCCGGAAGTTCCACCTGCATACCGTCAACAATTTTCTGCTTGAAAAGACCGTATTCATAGCAAATAGAAAAACCTGTTGCAGGATAGTCCAGTGAGGAGAGTGAGTCCATAAAGCAAGCTGCAAGTCTACCGAGACCGCCATTTCCAAGACCGGGATCCGGCTCCATCTCATAAAGCTCTGAAAGATCAAAGCCAAGCTCGGAAAGAGCCGCCCTATAATTTGTGTCGATGCCGAGGTTGCAGAGATTGGTCTTAAGACTTCTTCCAAGGAGAAATTCCATACACATATAGTATACTCGTTTTCCCTGCTTTTCGTTTACTTCGTTTTTGTAGTTTTTGCGTTTTTCGGTAAGCATATCCTTTACAGAAAGTGCAACAGCCTTGTAAACCTGTTCCTTTGTAGCTTCCTTTGCAGATGTACCAAAATATCTCGCAAGCTTTGTTTCAATCAGTTCTTTTATCTGATTCTTTTCCGGGGTAGAGTTCATTTGTTTATGTTTCCTTTCATCAAACAAAGACGGCGAAAACTCAAAATGTTAACTTGCCGTCTTTGTAACATATTTTTTTAATAAATTACAATAATATATATTATATCACAAATTATTGTACATTTCAAGATATTTTTCTGCTGAAATATTCCACGAAAAATCCGTTTTCATAGCTACTCTGACTAACTTCTTCCAATTTTCCTTATTGTTATTATAAAGCCAGAGTGCTGCACGAAGTCTGTCAAGAAGTTCGTGGGCATTGTAGTTTGCAAATGTAAATCCGTTACCGTGGAGCTTCTTTCCTTCTTCCCAGTAAGGCTTTATGGAGTCATAAAGGCCGCCGGTTTCACGGACTATCGGAATTGTACCGTATCTTGAAGCTATCATTTGTGCAAGTCCGCATGGCTCACTCTTTGAGGGCATAATAAACATATCGGAAGAAGCATATATTCTCTTTGCAAGGTCTCTGTCATAGGTTATAATGGCACGAACCTTTTCCGGGAACGACTTTTCAAGATTTACAAAGAAAGATTCATATTCGCTCTCACCTGTGCCAAGCACTACGAGCTGTACATCGTTTCCGCTTACAAATTCACCAATAATATGTTTTACAAGGTCAACTCCCTTGTGGGATGCAAGTCTTGTTATTATTGAGTAAAGCGGAGTATCCGCCTTTTCCGGAAGCCCTATTTCGTTCTGAAGTGCAAGCTTGTTTGCGGTCTTGTTTTCAAGACTTCTGTCGGTGAAATTATAGGAAATAACAGGGTCTGTTTTCGGATTGTAAAGGTCTACATCTATGCCGTTAAGTATTCCACGGAGCTTGTATTCGTTCTCACGAAGAATATAGTGAAGTCCGTGTGAAAAATCCTGTGTCTTTATTTCATCGGCGTATCTGGGGCTTACTGTAGTAACCGCATCCGCACACTGAATTGCACCCTTCATAAGATTTATGCAATCTCCATATTCCATTGTGTTTCTGTCGCCGTCATCAAGGTTAAATACATCTCCGAGAATTGAAAAGTCATATTTTCCCTGATATTCAATATTGTGTATTGTAAATACGGTTTTAATACCATTGTAGCCGGGAAGGAACGAGAACTTTCTCTTAAGATAAACAACAGACAAAGCAGCCTGCCAGTCGTGAGCGTGGAGAATGTCCGGGAAAAAGTCCAGCTGAGACATCATAATGAGAACTGCCTTACAGAAGTACGCATATCTTTCACCATCATCAAAATGACCGTAAAGAGGACCGCGCTTGAAATAAAACTCATTATCAATAAAATAATAGGTAACTCTGCCCGTCTGCAGAGACTTTACGCCACAGTAAAGATTTCTCCAAGAAAGAGGAACAGTAAATGAACAGATAAACTGCATCTGATTTCTTAAGTTTTCCGGAATCTTATCATAAAGCGGCATTACAACTCTTATATCAACCTCATCTCCCGCCTTATCAGCAAGAGCCTTTGGAAGAGAGCCAAGAACATCACCAAGTCCTCCGGTCGCCGCAAAGGGGAGTGCTTCAGCTCCAATAAATAATATTTTTTTCATATTTTATCCTTTCAATTCAAGCTATAGCATTTTAGTGCCAATTTCATACTCTTGCACCCTTTTCAATAAAGAAAGGCATGGATTCGTGTCCGGAAAGATTTCTGTTGTCCTTGATAACAACATTCTTATCTGTAATAACACATCCGAGATTACAGCTTTCTCCTATATAGGTATCCTGGAGAAGAATACAGTTCTTTACAACCGTTCCCTTTCCTACCTTTACACCTCTGAAGAGGATAGAATCGTATACCTCGCCCTCAATAACACATCCATCAGCGATAAGTGAGTTGGAAACAACTGAGCTATCGGTGTACTTTGTGGGAGGAGAATTACGAACCTTTGTCATAATGGGTCTGTGCTTTACGCCGAAAAGTCCGCTTCTGACCTCAGGAGAGAGAAGCTGCATACTTGTCGAAAAATATCCGGCAAGAGAATTTATAGATGCATAGAAACCATCAAAATTATAGCACTTAACAAGCTTTTTCTTTGCCATAACAGAAAGCACATCAAGAGTAAACGACTTAAATCCGTGCGCAAGGGATTCAAGAATGATACTCTGAAGATTTGTTCTCTTTATAACAAAAATATTAGCGGAAATTGTCTTTATACCGGTTGTGTTGGATGTACTATCATAAACTTCTTTTGCGTAACCTTCTTCATCAGTCTCAATTATTGTTTGCTTTCCTGCGTCTTCACCGGAAATAAACATTTTCTTTGTTACAACCGTAAGCTCAGCACCACTATCCTCGTGCTCTTTTATAACAGTTGCAAGATTTATGTTGCATATAACATCGCAGTCTGAAAGAATAACATAATCCTCTGTACAACGGTTAATAAAATTATTAACACCTATCAAAGCCTCAAGTCTTGTTGAATAGAGCTTGTTGGCTACATTACTGTCATATGCTGTAATAAAGGGAGGAAGTATCTTTATACCGCCGGAACGACGCGCAAGATCCCAGTCCTTACCGTTGCCGATATGGTCAAGAAGTGACTGATAGTTATAATGGGTTACAATTCCTACCTTATCAATTCCGGAGTTTACCATATTTGAAAGAGCAAAGTCAATGAGTCTGTATCTGCAACCGAAGGGAACGGACGCCATTGTTCTCTTTCTTGTCATTTCTGTTATGTTTCTGTCGTGAATATTTGAAAATATAAGTCCTACAGCAGTCATATTCGTTCACCCTCTCTTTCACATTTCGGATATCATTTCATTGTCGCCAATAACGGTGCCGTCGGGTACATTGCACTTTTCGCCAATAACTGTAATGCCGGAAGCAGATTCTTTATCCTTGCCTATCTTTGCACCTGCGCCTATCTTTGTGTTGCTATCAATGATACAGTAATTAACAACCGCACCCGCACCGATTTCAACATCTGACATAATAACAGAATCTATAACAGATGCACCCTCTGCAACCTTTACTCCGGAACCGAGAACTGAATTTTTAACAGTTCCGTGTATTTCACAGCCTTCGGTAAGAAGTGAGTTATCAACCTTTGCATCCGCACCAAGGAAATGAGGCGGTCTGCTTTCTGTTCTTGAGTATATTCTCCAGCCTTCGTCAGAAAGATTAAAGATTGCATTTTTACCGATAAGGTCCATATTTGCTTCCCAGAGACTTGCGATTGTTCCAACATCTTTCCAGTAACCACTGAACTCATACGCCATCATCTTTTCGCCTCTTGAGAGCATTGCAGGAATAATGTTTTTACCAAAGTCGTTGCTTGAATCGGGATTTGCGTTATCCTCACGAAGGTACTCAAAGAGTTTGTCCTTTGAGAATACATAAATACCCATAGATGCCTTTGTGCTGTCGGGATTCTTGGGCTTTTCTGCAAACTTGTAGATTGAGCCATCTTCGTTTACGCTCATAATACCAAATCTTGAAGCCTCTTCAATCGGAACATCAAGAACGGCTATTGTACACGCGGCATTATTTACCTTGTGATACTCAACCATCTTTGAGTAATCCATCTTATAAATATGGTCGCCGGAAAGAATCACAACATAGTCCGGGTCAAACTTATCTATAAACTCAAGGTTCTGGTATATTGCGTTGGCAGTTCCTTTATACCAGTCCGAGCGTTCCTTGCCCTGATAAGGCGGAAGTATGGAAGCACCACCGAAATATCTGTCAAGGTCCCACGGCAGACCATTTCCTATATATTCATTAAGTACAAGGGGCTGATACTGAGTCAGAACACCCACTGTATCAATTCCAGAATTTATACAGTTTGAAAGAGGAAAGTCTATAATTCTGTACTTTCCACCAAACTGAACCGCAGGCTTTGCAACCTTTGAGGTCAGTGCATAAAGTCTGCTTCCCTGTCCACCTGCAAGCAACATTGCAACACATTCTTTTTTTCTGAACATTAAACATTACTCCTGTCTTATGCCTTACGGCATTTATTTTTGTTTCCCGAAGTCCTTGTCAGCTTCGGAATTTAAGTCTTTAAGTCTATGAATATTTTATATAAATTATGCTTTTTCTTTTCCGGATGCTCTTGTACTTTGCGAAGTTTTACTCTTGCTTTTGTCGGTCTTTCCGATTCTTTTTGAAGCTCTCTTTTTTGCAGGGGCAATTCTTTTTGCTTCGATTATAACTCCGCTCATTCCCGGCAGATCCAGTGTGATTGTATAATCACGCTTATCATAGAACTCCTCAGCAGTCTTTATTCCTTCTGTCAGAGTTTTTCCATTTCCGCCGTACTTTTCGTCATCGGAGTTTATAAGCTGAGTACAAACAGCGTCATAAGGAACGCCGATTTTAAAGCCTGGTCTCGGAACGGGGGTAAAGTTTACAATACAAAGCAGACCGTCTCCGCTTTTGTTATATCTCATATAGGAAACAACACTCGAATCCTGATTGTCAACCATCATCCAGTCAAAGCCTGCCCAGGAATCGTCCTGCTCCCACAACTCGTTTCTTGAAAGATACAAATTGTTAAGGTCAGCACAGAAGTTCTGCAATTTCCTGTGAGTATCATATTTAAGAAGGAACCATTCAACACTGTCTTCGTAGTTCCATTCGGTAAACTGTCCGATTTCGTTTCCCATAAAGTTGAGCTTTTTTCCGGGGTGAGTCATCATATACACCATAAAAGCACGTGTTCCGGAAAATTTATCAATGTAATTACCGGGCATTCTGTCAAGCAACGATTTTTTTCCGTGAACTACCTCATCGTGGGATATGGGAAGTATGAAATTTTCGGAAAATGCGTATGCTAGCGAGAAGGTCAGTTTATTATGATTGAATTTACGGTAAATGGGATCCAACTCACAATAGGAAAGAATGTCGTTCATCCAGCCCATATTCCATTTAAAGTCAAAGCCGAGACCTCCGCCCTCAAAGCCGGTCATCTTAACACTTGCCGCAGATTCCTCAGCAATCATCAGCACATCCGGAAATTCTCGTTTCATATAGTCATTGAGCTTTCCAAAAAATGCCGTTGCTTCAAGACATATATTTGTACCGTATACATTCGGAACCCATTCTCCGGGGCGTCTGTCATAATCAAGATAAAGCATAGAGGCAACCGCATCCACTCTCAATCCGTCAGCGTGATAAACCTCAGTCCAGAACACCGC